>CAMLFI010000268.1 GCA_946479225.1 uncultured Mucilaginibacter sp.
TTGCCCTTATAAGTTCCGTTTAAATAAATAGTGGTTAATGGCGGTTTTACCTCCCATCCTTTTTTTGCAAACGGAAAGTACGCGCTTAGCACATTGCCGGTGCGCATGAAGGACATGTCCGAAAAATTTTCTACGTCGGCTTCTGATACCGAAACATAGTAGCCATTGGTTTCAAAAGTAACCGGACCCATTATGGTTTTACCTTCTGGTACCTTTTCAAACGCAGTTACATAGTTCACACCCTCGTAGCTTTGCGAATAGTCTGCCCAGGCGATCTTGCTGATATTAGCTGGTAAGGTCCAGCCTGTGCGTTCACTGTCAATGCGTTTTATCCCGGCGGGAATAGTATAACGAATAGCCACACCATCATTATAAACACGAACAATAACGCTCATTTGCTTGCCTGCGGCAATAACCGGTATTTCAGCTTCGTTTGCGTTATTATATGCAATGGGGTGATTTCCCATAATAGGATAACTCTCATTCACTTTGCCCATTTTAGTTGAGCCTGCCAAACGCACATTATTGCCGAAGTCGGTACTGTCAGCTATCAAGCCCAACGGCGATGTTTCAATTATCGGTTTCTTGTCGGCTTTTATGTTATAAACCAGCTTTTTATTGACGGTTGAGACCGTTAATACCAAACGCTTATCAGGGCTGCTAACGGTAACACTTACGGTTTGGCTAAATGCGTTTGTTGCACATAGCATTAAAGCAGCAGATAGAATATTAAAAAAATTCATATAGATGTATTGTTATTTTGGAGCCATGAATTCCATCAAACCCATTCGGTTAGGCTGGTGTACATCCAAACGAATGTCGTAGATCGGGTAAAGTGTTGAGGTAGAGCGAAAACGGTCGGCCACCTGATTGCGATCTTGCCTTACCGCCTGGAAAGCCCATTTTGCACCGACACGCGGGCGGCCAAAATTTGAAAGCGCATCTATCGGAATAGCCAATTCCATTGTCCAGCCTTTGTCTTTGTCTTTTTCGTTGTTGATGGTACCATCATAAGTAACCTCAACCTTATAGGCAGGATTATATCCTTTTACAAAATAATCGCGTTTGTTATAATATTTATAAAACATTATGTAATCGTAAGCCGCTTTAGTTATGTTGATCTCAAACCCGAAGTGCATATTTAAGCTGTCCGGAACAGGAACAACAAAAAATTCGGCGCAATCGTCAAGGTACGGGCGTGCGTCAAAAGCAGTTTCGCGGGCAGTTAGCGATGTATCCTGGCATTCATAGAATAAATACAGGTTGGTATCGTCCCACATCATTCTGAATTTGGTGGCTTGCTTTTCAAAAGGCTCTCCGCTGCGGTAAAAATAATCAAGACTGCGCACCTCGGCATTTTTCCAGGCGGCTTCGTTCATTTTGCCATCAACAGTTATAGGCTCTGTGGCCTTTGCTACTTTGTAGGGCGGCAGTTCGCCTATTACATATTTTTTTTCGGTTTGTGCTTGCACACTAAAGTATGCTAATAAACAGCAAGCGGCTGTGGTTATTATTTTACGGATCATAGTATATTGATATAGGTAGATTAATTAGCGGCTATAACGGGCCCTTTGTGTCCTAATAATTCCAACATTTTTTCACCGTAGCGGCTGCCCAATATCTGGTAACCTTCCGCGGTAAAATGTAACCTATCTCGTGTAGTAGGAGCGCCTTTAGACGAAATTACGTACGAGTTAGGAATAACCTGTGGTACTGTTGCTATAAACTTATTAAAGCCCGCGCACGCACCGTTTTGATCAGCATTTACCAGTTCGCCAACCAATAAAGGTGTCTTTTTTGCATTCAGGTCAAGGTCTGTTATTATATTATTATAAATGCCTTTAACCTTTGTTGTCCATAAACTGTCGTTAGGATTTGATTCACCCTGGTGTAGTAATATACCTTTAACAACGCCGTATTTAGCAGCCTCTTTAGACATGTCAATAAAGTGCTGGTAGGGGTTTTCGTTATACTCTTTGATGATACTTTTCATCCATGAAGGTGCCGTTGCCGCATAGGTTTGGAAGGTGTTCTTTTCAAAAACTTCGATCTTGGCACCGGCCACTGATACATTTACTATGCCTACTTTAACATTCGCCGGCAGATTAGCCAACAGCGTCCTGCCAAAATAGTCCGATGGGGTTAAGCCGGTATTGCAGCGGCAAAGCGGCGGTTTGGCGGTATACCACTTACCTTGTTCTCTACCTAATTTAGGACAATTTACCGTCTCAAAAACGCGGAAGCGCTCGTCAATTCCAACGCTGTCTTTTGGCTGGATACGGGCATTGCCTTCCATGTTAGACTGGCCAAAACACAGAAATATGTAAAAATTTTTGTCTTTCTTTATCTTCTCGGCCGGCTTATATGCCGAGAAAAAAAAGGCGCTTGCAATAGCGACCGCACCTAATGCTATCAGTGCTGTAATGCGTAGTTTCATGTATTTAATGGTTAAATAATGGTTTATCCGCTCTGAATGCGGCATTTTAACCGCCAATTTATAAATTATTTGCCATAACTATTTGTAAAGCTTTTGTTCGATATAATATTTGACTATCCGTTTTCGCAAATAATACGGCCTCCCCTATAAATACGTCTCTTAAGCCGCCCCTTTGAAATGTGGATTATTAACACTACCTTTGCGCCCGATTTGGCGATGTAGCCAGATACGTTATTTTAAATCATGAACCCATTTATTAATCTGGGAATCCGTCATGATATTGTTAATGCCATCTCTGAGTTAGGCTTTGAAAACCCTACTCCAATCCAGGAACAGTCAATCCCGGTATTGCTAACAGGCAGCAACGATTTTGTCGGATTAGCCCAAACCGGGACCGGTAAAACTGCTGCCTTTGGCCTTCCACTTTTGGAACTGTTGGATTTCGAAGAAAATCATCCCCAGGCGCTTATTCTGTGCCCAACGCGCGAACTTTGTTTGCAAATTACTAACGACATTAAAAACTACGCCAAAAACATGAACAACGTACACGTTGTTGCCGTGTATGGTGGTGCCAGCATCTCTGATCAGTTACGTCAAATTAGACGCGGCGTGCAGATTGTTGTTGCAACCCCCGGCCGTATGTTAGACATTATTAACCGTAAAGCGGTTGATTTTTCGCAGGTGAAGTTTGTAGTATTGGATGAAGCTGATGAAATGCTCAATATGGGCTTTCAGGAAGATATAGACAATATCCTGTCAACTACACCAGACGAGAAAAAGACCTGGTTGTTCTCGGCCACTATGCCTACAGAAGTTAGGCGCATCGCCAAAAAATACATGGATAACCCTTTTGAGTTAACCATGGGCGAAAAAAACACAGGCAACGTAAATATTGAGCACGAGTACTATGTAGTGCGTGCCCGCGATAAATACGCTGCATTTAAACGCATTGTTGATTTTAATCCTGAGATCTTCGGTATAGTATTTTGCCGTACCAAAATTGAAACACAGGAAATTGCCGAAGCACTTATAAAAGACGGCTACAATGCCGATTCTTTACACGGCGACTTGTCGCAGCAACAACGTGATAAGGTAATGAAACGCTACCGCGAGCGCAGTCTGCAATTATTAATTGCAACAGACGTAGCTGCACGTGGTATTGACGTTAATGATGTGACACACGTTATTAACTACTCGTTACCTGATGAGATAGAGAATTATACCCACCGTAGCGGACGTACAGCCCGTGCAGGTAAAACAGGTATCTCTATCGCTATCATCAACTCTAAAGAGTTAGGTAAAATACGCCAGATAGAACGTGTTATAGGCAAGAAATTTGTTAAAGCAGAAATCCCTACAGGATTTGATGTTTGCGAAAAACAATTATTTGCCCTGATACACAAAGTACATAATGTTGAAGTGAATGAGCAGCAAATAGAGCAGTACATTCCGCGTATTATGAACGAATTTGCTGATCTGAGCAAAGAAGATATCATTAAACGTTTTGCATCATTAGAGTTTAACAGCTTCCTGGATTATTACAAGAATGCTCCTGACCTGAACGCTCCTGCTGATGACCGTATCGGTCGCGACAGGCCTGAGCGCGGTGAGCGTGGAGAACGCGGAGAGCGTTTCCCTCGTGAAGGTGCCCGTGGTGAGTTCACCCGTTTGTTTATCAACTTAGGTTCTGTTGACGGCTTTAGCCGCGGCGACCTGTTAGGTTACATCTGTAATACTGCTAAAATAAGCGGTAAAACAGTTGGTAAAATAGACGTTAAAGGTGTGTACTCTTTCTTTGAAGTACCGCATGACGATGTTGCTAAAACACAAGAAGGCTTTAAAGGCGCTGATTTCCAGGGTCGCGAAGTTAGGATAGAAATATCAGGCGAAGGTACCAGCAGCACCCGTAGCGGTGGTGGCGAGCGTCGCGAAGGCGGCGGTGGTTATCCTCGTAGCGGAAATCGCGAAGGCGGTTTCAGAGGTGGCGAGCGTCGTGAAGGCAGCGGCGGCGGTTACCGTGGCGGCGAAAATCGCGAAGGCGGTGCCGGTGGTGGTTTCCGTGGTGGCGAGAAACGTGAAGGTGGCGGTGGTTTCCGTGACTTCTCAGGCAAACGCCGCGAAGACAGACCGGAGCGCAGAAGACGTTTTTAAGTTTTAACGCTTTAGAATATTTAAAAAAAGGCCCTGTATGCGAAAGCATACGGGCCTTTTTTGTTTAGCAGCTTCGTAT
>CAMLFI010000269.1 GCA_946479225.1 uncultured Mucilaginibacter sp.
ACATTAGTCCGTTTTCCTTCTGGAGAAGCATTTATATTAATCCTGATAAGCTGAGCCCAACAGACCTGGACAATGTTTTAGAGCACGAACAGGTACATGTTAGCGAATGGCATACGCTTGATGTTTTGCTGACCGAGATAAGTGTGATATTTTACTGGTTCAATCCGGGCATATGGATGATGAAACGTGCGGTGCGCGAGAATATTGAATTTATAACCGATCGAAAAATATTAAACAAAGGGCTGGACAGCAAAGCTTATCAATACAGCCTGCTTAACATCACGTTCAACCATCCGGCACCTGCTATTACCAGCAATTTCAATTTTTCAACTTTAAAAAAGAGGATATTGATGATGAACGCTAAAAGATCTTCCAACCTAAACCTTACCCGTTACGCGTTTTTAATGCCTGTGGTAGTAGTATGCCTGTTCATTTTCAGTCTTTCAAAAACAGAAACAGTAAAAGCCAGCCCGGCTTTTAAAGCTGTGGCTGCTGCTGTAGAAAACATTAAGCATGTAGCTTTTAATGCAGATACTACCCCTGTTAAAAAGACGGTTAAAAAAACCACAGCCACAAAAAAAACCACAGCCGGCGATATAGTAATAAAAAGTATTACCACGACAACCGACAATAAAGTACAAAACCCGAGTTCGGCCGAGGACCTGATAAAAATTATTAACAATGCTTCTGTAAAGGTGCGGGGCGGGGATTTTGGCGATTCGGTAGTGATTGTTTATGATGGTAAGGTTGTTACCGGGACCCATAGTATAGATCCTACTACAATAAAAACAGTATCAGTTATAAAAGACCACCCAAACGAATACCTTAACAAGATAACGGGTTCAAACACTCCGGCTGATGGTAAATTAAAAGCCGTAATTGTTGTTTCTACTACAGGCGATCCAAATATAGCTTCAACTATTACGCCAGGCATTAACAATGTAACAGTGGTGGGCTACGGTAGTGGCAATGTCGCGAAGCCACTGGTTTTTATTGTCGACTCGGCAACTAAACGACTAACACTTAGAGCGTCAACAGCCGGCCAAAATGCTCCACTGATAATAGTAGACGGCAAAGAACAATCATCCCTGGAAGTAATAGATCAGGATAAAATTCAATCCGTAACCGTACTTAAAGACGCCTCCTCAACTTCTTATTATGGAGAAAAAGCTAAATACGGCGCCATAATTATTACTACAAAGCAGAAATAGAGATTTGTTAATTATTTACATCTAAATCATAATTATCATGCCTGAATTTTTCATCATCCTGATAAAAGTAAATATAGCACTGGTGCTGTTTTGCCTGGGCTATTACCTGGTGCTGCGCAAGCTTACGTTTTACACGCTTAACCGCGCGTATTTAATAACGGGTATTTTATTCTCGAGTGCTTACCCATTCATTGACCTATCGGCATTAGCGCAACGGCACCAGGAAATAGTAGCGCCGGTGCAAAACGTAGTGATAATATGGAAAGCGCCTGCCGAAAATCTTATAAAGCAAGCTGCCTATTGGAATTGGTTAGAAATTGCCTTCTGGACAGGGGTCGCTGTGTTTGCCGCGCGGCTGCTGTTTCAGATGGTCTCTCTTTATAAAATACATGCCAGATCAGCCATCAAACAGATAAACGGGCAAGCCGTTCGGGTAGTAAATGGTGACATCGGCCCATTTTCATTTTGGAAAAGCATTTATGTAAACCCTGAAAAACTAAGCCCGGCCGACCTGAAAAACGTTTTAGCGCATGAACAGGTGCACGTAGATGAATGGCACACGCTGGATATTTTATTGACAGAGATAAGCGTGATCTTCTACTGGTTCAATCCCGGTATATGGATGATGAAACGAGCCGTGCGCGAGAATATTGAGTTTATAACCGACCGTAAAATATTGCAGAAAGGACTGGATAGCAAAGCTTATCAGTACAGCCTGCTTAATATCACTTTTAACCAATCGGCACCTGCCATTACCAGCAATTTTAATTTTTCAACCTTAAAAAAGAGGATACAAATGATGAACGCTAAAAGATCTTCCAACCTAAACCTTACCCGCTACGCATTTTTAATACCTGTAGTTGTGGTATGCCTGTTCACTTTCAGCCTGTCAAAAGCCGAAGTGGTAAAAAGCAGCCCCGCTTTTAAAGCTGTTGCTGAGGCCGTAAAAAAAATAAACAAAGTTGTGCTAAACCACGATACCGTTCCGGCCACTACCCGCACTGTAACCGGCACTGTAACAATAAAAAAAGGTGTTAACGGCACAACAAAAGTTATAACGTTAAAAGGGGCCGATGTTAATAATTTCACCGTTGAAATAGATAGCCCGAGAATTGAACGGCAGACCGTAACCATTACAGGAAAAAGGCCGGGCCAAAAAGATTCTGTTATTACTTTTACTATAGCGGGTGGGCCATTGGGTACTTATAACTCAATAGACTTTAACGGTGCACAAACCTATAACAGCGACAGTGCAACGTTATGGAGGAATAAAATGTTAAATGGACTTACCACTTATAATTCTCGTAAAACAGCGTATGAACAACATGTTACCGCTCCTGAAAAAGCCACGGCTCAAACCATAAATGGCCTTACTTTTAAAGGAGATACGCTTAAAACAGGCAGAATCAGGTATTATGCCAACGCACTTTCTTTTAGCAGCGACGTTTCAAAGCCATCAGAACGAGCCGGGGCAGACGGTAAGAACGTAACATATACCACAAGTGACGACAAAGTAAGAACTGTAGTTGGCTATGCCAGGCCAACCAAAAGCACCACGGGCAGTGCGAGTACACTAAATAAAGTATATAAAGTAGTTGAGGGAACGGCGATTCAGGAAAACAGTGGTCTATGGCGTGTAACAACTACTGATCCCAACGGCAACCAGGTTAATCCGGTTCAACCACTTTTTATTGTAGATGGAAAAGAAGTTAACCAAAACGAGCTTAAATCTTTTGAAGGTACCGTGGTTTATCTCAATGGTAATAACGCTACCGAGAAATATGGCGCGAAAGGTAAAAATGGCGTTGTAGTTATCACCACAAAAAAGGAAAAGAAATAAAACAGAAAAAAACGTAACCTTTTCAGTCAAAATATCGTCTTATGGCTACTTTGTTTTAAAATCAATGACGATATTAAAAACACAAGTAAAGGTTGCTAATTTGCTGACCACGAATTAACAACAGATCAACTCGCTTCGGCGAGTTTTTCTGTTTCTAACAATGTCAGCAGGGCTTTTTCGGCGGTATTTAATTCCGCCGCTTTTATGTCCTTTTCCTCATCAAGCTCCTTAATATAACTAAACAGGGTGCCATCCTCGTAACTCTTTATCACTGTTGGATGCACGTAATACTTTTTACAAACAGTACGGGTATTGCCTAAGTTAGCGGCTACCTCATCCAAAACACTTATAATCTTCTTTTTGCATTCGCTTACGGTTTCAAATTCGCCGGCCTGCTTAAAGGCGTATAAGGCGCTTACGCTGCCCGCCCAGGTTCTGAAATCTTTAGCGGTAAAGTCCTCTCCGGTTATTTGCTTAAGGTAATTGTTCACATCGCCCGAGCCTATAACACAACGTGTTCCATCAGCATTGTAATACTGGAAAAGATCCTTACCGGGAATATCCCGGCACTGTTTTACCAGCCGGGCTAGTTTGCGGCTTTGCAAAGCAATTTTATGCATTACACCCTTTTTGCCTTTAAACTCAAAGTTGAGCTGCGTGCCATCAATTTTAACATGCCTGTCCTGCAAAGTAGTTAACCCAAAAGACCCATACAGCTTTTTGTACGACTCGTTGCCTACCCTAATGCTCGTCAGCTCCATCAGTCGCACCACCAGCGCCACTACTTTATCGTGGTCAAGGTTGGGGCGGGCCAGGTCCTTATCTACCTGCATGCGGATAGATGGCAAATGCGATGCAAAAGTTTGCAGGCGGTGGTATTTTGATTGATTGCGGATGCTGTTCCATGATGGATGGTAACGGTATTGCTTACGTCCTGCCACATCAATAGCAGTAAACTGAAGATGACTATTCTCACACGGCGAGATCCATACCCGTGTATAAGCCGGCGGGATAACCAGTGCGTTAAAACGCTTTATCAACTCTTTGTCTTTTACAAGTGCGCCCTGGGCATCATAATAACTCCAACCCTTGCCCGCTTTTTTGCGGGTATAACCGGGTGTTGAATCGCTTACATAGCGCAGGCCAACGGCTTTGGCTGTGATCTTAGGATCGCGGCCTATTTTTTCAAGTTTCTTTTGCAGACGAGTCATTGTATGATTAAACAGCGCCGGTAGTTTTAAGTTTGACGCTGTACTAACCATTTTATTAGAGAATATTCCGAATTTTACTTTTTATATTCACAACAAATAAACCACTATGAAATACAATCTTTTAGGAAACACGGGCATCTACGTGTCCGAAATTTGTTTTGGCACCATGACCTTTGGCGGCAGTAACGGCGGCATTTGGACCAACATTGGCCAGGTACAGCAACAGGAAGTGAACAGCCTAATGAAAACGGTTGTTGATGCCGGCATTAACTTTATTGATACCGCTAACATCTATTCATTCGGCGAATCAGAAACACTGCTGGGACAGTCTATAATTGATCTGGGCCTTAACCGTAACGACCTGGTTATAGCCAGCAAAGTGCGCGGCCGCATGAGCAAGGG
>CAMLFI010000270.1 GCA_946479225.1 uncultured Mucilaginibacter sp.
AAATACAGTAGTGGCGGCAGCGTATTTGGCTAACTTAATAAAATGATTTGGTATGATATGGATTAATTCACTATTTCGAATATAAAATACAAGTTATCCTCTTTGGGATAACTTGTATTTTGAAACTCAAAGGGCTATTGGCCGATTTCCTAACTGCAACATTTAATTCCCGGCTCTTCCTGCCTCTGCTTCTGCTCCTGTACTATCATGCTTTCTTTGATTTTTAGCGTTGGAGCCGAAGTTATAACTAAATCCTAAAATAACATTCCGGTTAGCGTTGTCGTTATGGTATGTCGCTTTTACGTTGCCCAGGTTAGTAATTTCGCCGGCGGAGAAGTTGCTGCGGAAAATATCCCTCGCACTCAGTTTTATGGCGCCTTTGTTATTCAGCACCTTTTTTTGCAAGCCGATATTTACCTGCTTACGCTCACGGGTGGCAAATTGCCCCCACATGCTTTTCGATTGATAAAAAGCAGTAAACTCGCCCGTCCAGCCTTTACCAAAGGCTAACTGGCTGGTGGTAGTAGCATAAAAAAACGTGCGCGAAGAATTGAGATAGGCGTTTTTAAGCTGCCCCTGGAAACTGTTATTATAAAGTTGGGCGTACAAACTAAAGTTCCACCACTTGGCCGGTGGGAATGTAAGGTTGGCGTTTACCCCTTTTGAAATGGCCCTGCCCAGGTTGATAGAGCTGGCAAAAAATATATCGCCTTGCTGATAATCGTGCTCTACCTGGTAATTTGTCAGTAAACTATATACCATTGATACCGAGATCAGTTTTTTATAACTGTAAGTCAGCTCATAGTTGTTTGAATATTGCGGCCGCAGAAAAGGATTGCCTACAAAAGCGCTGTACTTATCCAATATCACCACAAACGGGTTCAGATCCTGATAATACGGGCGGTCTATCCGCCTGCCAAATGATGCTTTTAGGGAGTGACTGCCGGCAGTATCTAACTTATACAATACGTAGGCCGTAGGAAAAAAACTGCCATATCGGTTAACAAATGATGAATCCGCACCTTTTGAATTCCCTAACTGATGTCCTCGCGCGTCGGTATACTCCATCCGTAAACCGCTCTGGAAGGACAGTTGCTTCCATTCCTTATTGAAATTAAGATAAGCCGCTTGTATAGCCTCTTTATATAGGAAACGGTTGGTTCTGCCTTCATCTACCGTTTGTTTGCTGCCGGCTATATTATAATAGTAGGCGGCATTGTCTGTGTTAACATAACTGGTTTTTACACCAGTTGAAAGCGTTGCCTTGCCACGCAGCGGGTGCGAATAATCGGCTTTTGCCGTATAAATATTAATGTGGGTGGGCAGTGTATCAACTATGTGCTGTGAGCCGCCCGGTAAGCCAAATTTGTTATAGGAGGTGTTTTGAAAAAGCTGCGTACGGGTATTATTATAGCCCAGGTAATTAAGGTCGACGCTTAAAGATCTGCCTAAGCTGTCAAAACGATGCAGCATATTCAGGTTAATACCGCCATTCTTATAATTGTTCCGGGTATCGTTGTCAGCAACTATGGTAGAGTCCACCATATCCGCAGCATTTCTTAGCTTGCTTGTTACCGGGTTGGGAGTACCACCTTTTGTAAAGTTTCCGCTAAGTACCATGCCAAGCGTAGTTTTGCGCGACAGATCATAATCAACACCCAATTTAGAATTGCCATTGTCATATTTCGAATAGAAATAGGCTTCTTCGGTATAGCTACCGGTTTGCAGGCCGTTGTTGTCATAATAACGCCTTACCAGGTCGAGCCTGCGATAATAATGCTGCAAATTGTAGGCGCCATTGTAAAAGAAATTAAACTTGCCAGTGCGATAATTCAATGATATGCTTTCATTGGTAAATGGAAAAGCCGCCTTACCTACCGAGGCATTGATGGTACCGTTAAACCCTGCAGTTTTTGATTTTTTTGTTTTGATGTTGATGACACCCGCGTTGCCCGATGCATCATAACGTGCAGGTGGATTCGGCATCAGCTCAATCGCTTCCAGCTGCGAGGCAGGGATGGATTTAAGGTAATTGCCCAGGTTTTCGCCTGATAAATAGGTGGGCTTGTCGTCTATCATCACCATTACACCCGTTTTTCCTTTAAAGGTGATGTTTCCGCTTTGATCAACCAGTACACCGGGCATTCTTTCTAATACTTCAAGGGCGCTTGCCCCGGTGCTTGATATGGATGCGCCGAGGTTTACTACCGTGCGGTCAACCTTTTGCTCAATAACATCGCGCTGCGCGGCTATTTCTACCTGCTTAAGGCTTACCGCGTCTTTCTGCAATATAATAAGGGGCAGGTCCGCAGCGGGCGACTCGTTGCTTAAACGAATCGGTCCGCTGCGATGAGCTTTAAAACCAACGGCGCTAACTTCAACTATAAAATCTCCGGGTTTTAGCTCATTAAAGGTAAACCTGCCGGTAATATCGGTCTGCATGGTTTTAACGGCTGCTGAGTCTGCAGACCGCTTAAGGGTTACTGTGACGGCTATTGCAGGTTCGCCACCGGCCTCGCGCACCAAACCCGATATTTTGCCCGTTGCCGTTTGTGCCTGCGCAATATTCAGGGCAAAGCATAGCCACGCGCCTAAAAAGGCGAAAATTTTTGTTTTCATAAGTGTGATGGTTTTTGCCTGCTTACTTAGCCTTGCGGATGTAGATATTGCCGTTAAAGGTCCTCATGGTCAGCTCAGGGCCGCCGCCGTTTAATTTTCCGGTAACCCATTCCTGGTCGCTGTAACGGTAGCTCCCGTCTTTTCCGCGTGTAGTGGTTGGTGTGCTGGCCTCTACCGCCACATCAAAATCGCTGTTGATATCTCCTCTGCCTGTATGTAATTTTAAATTCGCTTTCACTGTGGCAGGCAAGGTAACATCTACCCTTCCGTTCAAAGTAGTGAATGCCATAGGAGCCTTGGCATCAATGGATTTGAACACAACTATAACATCGCCATTGGTTGTATTGGCCACAACTGATCCCGAAACGTTGGTCAATTTTATATCGCCATTGGTGTTGCTCACCTCAATTTCTCCGCCTATATCACTAGCTGTAATTCCCTTTGAGTTTGTGGTATTAAGTTTGAAGGTGTTAGTGCCCCTTGGCACCTTAATTTTTACGTTGCCGGCTTTTGCGAGCGCGTCGCCATTTACATTAACCCTGTTGTCTTTTTCTGTGGCTGTAACACTGGTGCTACCTCCGCCAATAACCCTCATGCCACCTGCGGCGATAGGCTTTGGCTTTTTTTCATCAGGCGAAAATTCTATTACTATCTCATTTCCGTCGTAAGCAGCTACATCAATTGTACCGGATAAAAAATTTACGTTAAGCGTAAAAGGTTTACCAGGGCTACTTAATGGTACTGTTAAACTTTTGCCTGTTTGCGCCATTAATGGCCCGCCTACGGCTATGCTGATCATCAGCAGTATTATAAATTTTAGTGTTTTCATTTTCTTAATATTTTAAAGTTATGATTATTTGTTATTTTCTTGTTCGGATATAAATTCCTCGGCTATTTTATTGACATATTTAAAGAGATCCGCTGATGCGAAATCGCGGTTAGCAAGTATGGCTACAGACATATTATAGTCGGGAAACAGCACAAACATAGCCGTGCCTCCACTCGCGCTTCCTCCATGATGGATCTGCCTAACGCTTTTAGTTCCGTTGAAAAGTTTCACCGTATCCACTTTCCAGCCAATGGCATAGTTTATACCGTTAATTTTGCCGTTGCTTAATCGTTGTGGCGTCCATAAAACAGCAGTGGTGCTTGCTTTCAATATCTTGCCAGACAGAAGCGCGTTCCCCAATATCACCATATCAGATGGAGTTGAAAGAAAGCCGCCACCCGCCCACTTGTTGCTGATATTAACCTCGGGAGCTCTTTTATACTTCCCTGCTTTAGCATCATAGTTATAAAACTCAGCCTTGCCTGAGATCTTTCGGAACTTATAATCTGCTGTGGTACTATTCATGCCCAATGGCGCGAATACTGTTTTCTGCATGTACTCAAGAAAACCGGTTTTGGTGATCTGTTCCATGGCAGCGCTAAGTACAGTGTAGTTATAGGTCGCGTAGGCGAATTTTTCACCCGGCTTAAATAAAAGCGTATCGTACATGAATACTTTCATGCTTTCTTCTATAGACCGATACTCTGCATCGCTATTGAACTCCTTATCCTTATAATTCCTGATACCAGAAGAATGCGAAGCCAATTGCCTTACGGTAATGCGAGGCTTAGCAGCATCAAAAAAAGGAACATAATAACGGATACTTGAATCAAGATCTATCTGCTTATTCTCTATTAGCTTACCTAGTCCTACAGACGTTATGGATTTAGATGAGCTGCCGATCCTGAACCTGGTATTAACATCGGCCAATTCCTGTTTTTCCAGATCTTTATAACCGATCGCCTTTGCCCAAACCAACTGATTATTTATACCTACTGCCACAGAAATTGATGGTGTTTTCAAACTATCAAGCGCTACCTCCAACAACTTTGCTGAATTGCTTTTTGCCCCTGCGAAATTATTCTTCGCCTGCCCCTTTGCTAAAAAGGAAATCGCGCAGCTTGCAAGCAATAATATCAGGATCGATTTTTTCATGTCGGGGTATTATAATTATGTTATGACTTTTTCAGATAGATATTTCCGTTCAG
>CAMLFI010000271.1 GCA_946479225.1 uncultured Mucilaginibacter sp.
TACCGTCTATGTTTCTGAATTTTAACCATGTTCCTTCGTATAAAGCAACCCGTCCTAAAAATGCCTGCGCTGCGGGGCGGCTTATACGCCCAAAGTCTGCAGAGGTTACCGGCAAGGAGGCCGGAAGATTTGGAATTGCTGCCTCCAGATCGGCGACGATCTGGTCGGCTACTGCATCTCTTGATGCTCTTGCCGCATATAACTCAGGAGACTCAAGTCCAAGTGTTTTGGTGATCAGCGGTACACCGCCAAATAGCTGCAAGAGATCGAAATAACAGTAAGCCCTGAAAAATTTGGCTTCAGCAACAAACTGCGCAATCGCAGCCTGGTCTGGATAAGCAGCTGCTTTTTCCAATAAATAATTACAATTACGTATTCGCGAATAATTATTATTCCAGCTGCCATCGCTGGCAGGCACAGCATTGGTGCCCGCACCAAAAGTGCCGCCACCTCCAAAAACATCAGCGCGGCCGTCATAGTGTGGATTGTCACCCAATGAATTCCCGAAATTGCGCAGGTAACCATAATATTGATTGGCGAAGGTTTTAAAATCATTTGCCGATTTAAAATAGGCAGCTTCAGATAACTGATCCTGCGGTTTAAGGTCAAGTGCCTTATTACAACTCAATAGTCCTGCAATTGATAGCGTTAACAGGATGTAAAATGATTTGTGATATATCTTTTTCATTTTTAGTCAGATTAAAAAGTAATGTTTGCACCTATAGTTACATACCGGTAAAAAGGATAGCGTTCATTTCCAGCCGCATTCCTTGTTGTTTCCGGATCCCATTGATCACGCACGCCGGTCACTTCCCATAGGTCACTTCCTGCAACATAGAATCGTAAACTACTGATCGCTTTAGTCCGCTGTATTAAACTTTTAGGCAATGTATAACCGATAACCAGGTTCTTTAAACGAACATAAGCACCGTTCTCTACAGACCACGAAGACACCTGGTAATTATATCCGTTGATGCCATTGGTATGCAGGTTAGGATAATAGGCGGATGTATTCTGTGGAGTCCAGGTATTATTTAACCATTGTGTGGTTTGAGCCGAGCCAAGTGCTGTAAAAGGTGTACGCGAGTTGTTGACACTCCCGGCCCTAAAAATCGTCCTTTTGCCAACACCCTGAAAAATGGTGGTAAAATCGAACCCTTTGTACTGTAAGCCTAAGGTTAAACCAAAGGTGTATCTTGGCACGTCAGTTCCCAAATAGATCAAATCACCCATATTTGTGGTTGAACTACCTGTAGTTAGCTTGCCATCACCATTAACGTCTACGAAATAATTATCACCCGGACGGAGGCCTGAGTTTTGCCCCGGTAAATTGGTAAGAGGGCTGGCAATAGGTATACCGATAGTGTTCACGGTTCCGCCGGGATTATAATAAGTAGTATTATAGGCGTCTACCTGAGCTTGCGTTTGAAAACGGCCGCCATATTTCAATCCGAAATAAGATCCAAGGGGATAACCTTCTACTGTACCATTATAACCCGCGCCCAATGCCGGTACGCCATTAAAATACACCAGTTTATTTTGGCTATCGGTAATGTTACCCGATATTGAATAACCAAACTCGCCAATATGATTGCGCCAGGTTAACTGACCCTCCCAACCCCAGGTCTTTAATTCGCCGTTATTGGATTGAGGTGCGCCAATGCCCAATACGCCGGGATAAGTTATACTTACGAGCATATTGCGGTTTTGATTACGGAATACCTCAAACGTGCCGCTTAAATGGCCGTTTAAAACTCCAAAATCAATACCTATATTTCGTTTTACAACCGTCTCCCAGGTTCTGTTGAGCGAAACAAGGTTACCCGTAGTTGAGGTTGCGGTAGCGATGGAAGAGCCTAAAAGGGTGCCGCTACTGCCCACATTTAGGGATTGCAGATAATCATACAGACCGATCCCTCCCTGGCTACCCGATGTGGCATACGATGCCCTTAGCTTTAACTCAGTAAAAATATTAGTCTTCTTTATAAAACCTTCTTCACTTAAACGCCACCCACCCATTAAACTATAAAAAGGTTTCCAACGGGTTGACGCGATAAATTTGGAAGAACCATCATAACGACCGGTCGCTTCAAAAAGGTACTTACCTTTAAATGCATAAGTAGCCCGGGCAAAATAGGAGCCGAGAGCGTAGTGAGTTTGCGCCTCATCATTCGTTACAAAACCGGCGGTGGTACTTGTCAATCCGAGATTGAGCGAGGGAACGTCGTCACTGCCTAAATTGTAAGTCCGGGTATTAAACATATTATACTCGTCACGCTCGTAAGAACTGCCCACCATGATTGAAACATCATGTATTGCATTAAAGGTATTTGTATAGTTTATCCGGCCAATCAGATTGTAGTAAGGATCATTAATTGTTTGACGGAAATAGTTCTGACTGCCACCGGTAGAGCCGCCCGCAGGTGCTGTAGTGCCGGTTTGATATTTATCATCATATGAATAAAGACGAACAGTTTTGGTTTGTACGCGGGCATCTTGCCACCAAACATTATAACCGGCCGTGCCCGAGAATGTAAAATGTTTAAGGAAATTATAAGTTAACGTAGTATTTAATAATGCGCGGGTATTATTTTCTAAGTTAGCCCCGCCATCTCTTAACAAACCGGCCGGACTGGCCACACCACCCCATTGATAAGGTTGACCAGACCGGGTGTACATGGGTACGCCTACTTGAAAACCACCACTTAACCCGCTGTAACTGCCTGTGGTGTATAAAGTGGGCTGTTGGATATTATTTTTCTCCAGGGAAACATTTGTTTCCAACTGTACCTTATCGCTAAACTTATAGGTGTTGTTAAAGCGAAGATTATAGCGTTGGTTACCATTGGTGCCTATCCTAAGCTGACTGCCATCATTCAGGTAACCTAATGAGACGCGGTAGACATTCTTATCGGTACCGCCCGATACGCTCAGATTGTGTTGCGTAGAAGTGGCACGGCCCCATAAAAACTGCTGCGTGGAAACATCCAGAAAGCCTAATTCCCTCACATCCAGGAACGCGGGTACCGGCAAGCCATTGTAGAATGCACCTGCCGTTATAGCACCGGTGGTATTTCCCGGAATTTGCGAAGCTAAAACAACCGTTCCTTTATTAGCTTTTGCAAAAATGGCCATTTGATACCATAAATCTGTAGCTGGCGCAATGCCATAGTTATCGTTTATTTTAGCTTGCGCTAAACCGTCTGACCATTGATCGATATTGGTCACTTTTTGCTGCAAACCCAGTAGTTTTTCAGAAACGGAAGGATTATACTGCACCTGTATTTTGCCTATTTTGCCTTTTTTAGTGGTAATGAGCACTACGCCATATGCCGCACGTGCACCGTAAATTGATGCCGAACCATCTTTCAGAACTGATATGTTGTCGATATCATCCGGATTAATTGAATTTAGTTCGTTGTTATTATTCAGGGCAACACCATCAAGTATCACCAGTGGATCTTGCCCGTTAACAGAAGTAGCTCCGCGGATCTGAAAATTCCAGTTCTCCCGTCCCGGTTGAGCCGAGGATCTGGTTACCACCATACCCGGAACCTGGCCTTGTAAGTTAGCAATAGGGTTGTTGGTCGGACCACGGTCCTGAAAGACTTTGGCACTTACCGTTGAAATAGCGCCGACTATAGACGGCTTTTTTTGCGTACCATAAGCAACAATTACAACTTCGCTCAGCCCTGTATTATCGGGTGCAAGTCTGATAATCATTTGTTTAGAAGCGTCTGCAGTTACCTTGGCAGCTACATAGCCGATGCTGTTAACCTGCAAAACGCCCCCGGCGGGAGCGTTAATTTCGAAATCGCCATTAACACCTGCAGCAACGCTGGTCTTTGAATTCACTAAAACGACAGTAGCGCCGATGATCGGCTCTCCGGTTTCTGCGTCCAATACTTTCCCGGTAACGCCTTGGGTCTGTCCAAAAGCAAAATTGCAGGAAAGTGCAAGGAACAGCAATAGAAGGAAACGACTAAATCGCCACTTTTTACTGTAAAAAAAAATCATAATCATTTAATTTAGGGTGTATAACAATGTGTTGAATCACTTGCAAGTCATTAGACTTTAAGGTGTTGTTCTTAGCTACAGACAAGCAAAAGGGAGCTTTATACTCACTTCTTGAATTTTTTAATAAATGAAGACCAAATGCTAATAACTGCTCATGATGATGGCTAAAATCGCTCACCGTTTGCTCCGCTTGTGGGGTGAAACAAATGGAACAAAGCGGAACAAGATGTTTTGTAAATTTCTGATAATTAGGCCACTAGTTTTTAAAGTGGAAAAAAGCGAAACAACTTATAAGTCAGGGAATTTAGCTATGGAATACTATTAAGATTTTGATTTACAGGCAATTGGATAATTTAAGGCAAAGCGGGGCAGATCTTAAACCTATTTCAGAAAATAAGAAGAGGTGAGGCAGGCTGACGATCTTATTTTGGATTCTCAAAGAGTTAACCAACCTTCTGGTAGCAAATCATTCGTATTAGCGTTTCGATTCGTGAACCACTTTGCCGGGGCAATTATTTGCTTATCGGGGTATTGGCATAACCAAGCCGACCACCAGCTGAAAGTGCTGTTAGCGATGATGTGGTGTTTACACTGCCGCATCAGG
>CAMLFI010000272.1 GCA_946479225.1 uncultured Mucilaginibacter sp.
GTACCCGTACGCCGTTATAAACAGTTACTTTATCGCCCTGCAAATACTCTTTGGCTACGCGGGATGCTTTTTCAGACATTGCCGCAAGCAGTCGTTCCTTGCTCTCAATCAGGTAAACCCTCATGTGCTGTTCCCTTAAGTACCTGTAGTCCTTATTCAATATCAAACGGCGCATTTCGGCCAGCGCACCTGATAGCTCCACCCCGGTGGGCCCGCCGCCAACCACTACAAAAGTCATCAGCGCTTCGCGTTCTACAATGTCCTGGGTAATCAAAGCCTTTTCTAAGTTCTGCAATACCAGTACACGAATGTTCAATGCCTCGGGCACATTTTTCATAGGCATGGCAAAACGCGCTATCTGGTCGTTACCCAAAAAATTGGTGTTTGATCCGGTAGCTATCACCAGGTAATCATAATGGATATCGCCGATGCTAGTAGTAACTGTGTTGCTTTCGGGATTTATCTGTTTAACGTTAGCCAGGTTGAAATTGAAATTATTCTGAAACGTAAAAATCCTTCGGATAGGGAAAGCAATAGAATCTGCCGGTAAAGCGCCAACCGCCACCTGATATAATAAAGGCTGAAAAGTGTGATAATTATGCTTATCAAGCATCAAAATTTCAACCGGTGCGTTTTTTAGTTTTTTTGCGAGTTGTATACCGGCAAAACCGGCTCCAATAATAACTACACGGGGTTTTGCATTGCTATGTTTATCCATGTATTGTTTTGCGATAAATTTTAAATTTAACCCACAAGTAAGAAGGTTAATATCCTATGCTTCATAAGATACACAATAGTTTTATATTGCGTTAAAATGAAGAACATGAAAAACCTGATACTGTTTTTATTGGCGATTTTATTGACTGGTGCCGTGCAGGCGCAGGTTAAACCTGTTGACAGCTGGACCGATGGCAAACACGTTAGTGTTAACGGTGCAAAACTATGGGTAGTTACAGTGGGAGAGGGCGACCCGATAATTTTTATTTCAGGCGGACCCGGTGGTGCACATCCCGGTTTGAGAAGTTTTGACCCGCTGGCGGAAAAACATCATCAATTAATATACTTTGATGGTTTTGGGAGAGGTAAATCAGATACAGCTAAAATAGTAACGGAATATACTATTGCCCGTGATGTGGAAGATATTGAAGGTTTACGCAAAGCCCTAAAGCTGAATAAAATATCAGTTCTTGGACATTCGTACGGTGGAGTAGTGGCGCAGGGTTATGCCATAAAGTATCCCCAAAATGTAAGTCATTTAATTTTGGCTGATACTTTTCACAGCTTTATTATGTGGCAGGAAAATGATGACAACTCTAATCACGAAATAAGAACAGGTTACCCTGAAGTTTGGGATGCACTGATGAAGATCCGTGAGCAAGGAGCAGTATCAAGCGATAAACAGCATCAGGATATTTACGGAAAGGTGCCTTACGGATTTTTGTATGCTTATAATCCGGACAAGTTTGGGGCGAGAGGTACAAAGCCATACCCAAACTCATTTAACAGTAAATTGTATTATCAAATGGTAGGCAAAGACGGTGATTTTATTGTGGGGAATGATATTGGAAACTTTGATTTCCGCAAGCAATTGAAGGATCTAAAAATGCCAATATTGATTGTAACCGGGCGTTACGATAGGGTAGCGGTGCCCTGGATGGCCGTGAAATACAAAGAGTACTGCCCACAGGCACAATTTGTGATGTTTGAGAAATCGGGCCATAACCCTCAGGTGGAAGAGCCCGAGAAGGAGTTTCAGGTCATTAATGACTTTTTAGCAAAGTAAATTTGTGGTATAAATAAAAAGGCCTGTATATTTTATATGCAGGCCTTTTTTTATGATAAGTTTTTATACGGACTATCTTTTCTCTAATTCCACATAGTCGCGGTTAACAGCACCTGTATAGATCTGGCGTGGACGACCGATAGGTTCTTTATTCTCTTTCATTTCTTTCCATTGTGCAATCCATCCCGGTAGGCGGCCAAGGGCAAACAATACCGTAAACATATCAGTAGGGAAGCCTAATGCTCGATAGATAATACCAGAGTAAAAATCGACGTTAGGGTATAACTTACGCTCAACAAAGTAAGGGTCTTTCAACGCCACTTCTTCCAGGCGTTTGGCAATTTCCAGCACCTCATCATTTATACCTAATTTCTCTAATATCTCGTCACAAGCTTTTTTGATGATCTTGGCGCGTGGGTCAAAGTTTTTATAAACCCGGTGCCCAAAGCCCATTAAGCGGAATGGATCATTTTTATCTTTTGCTTTGGCTATCCATTTGTCGGTATCGCCGCCGTCTTCTTTTATCTGCTCCAGCATCTCTATTACAGCCTGGTTAGCGCCGCCATGCAGCGGGCCCCACAAAGCAGATATACCTGCTGAAACTGACGCGTAGATGTTTGACTCCGACGAACCAACTATACGTACTGTAGAAGTAGAGCAGTTTTGCTCATGGTCTGCATGCAGAATAAGCAAGGTATTCATGGCGCTCACTACTACCGGATCTATTTCCACTTCCTCTGTACGCTGACCAAAGGTCATGTTCAGGAAATTGGTAACGTAATCAAATTTGTTTTGCGGGTATATAACAGGATGACCCAATGTTTTTTTGTAGATCCATGATACCAGAGTAGCCATTTTAGCCAGCATTTTAATAATGCTCTGGTTTTGCTCTGCAGGCGTTTGGTTAGGTTTAAGTGATTCCGGATAAAAAGCAGACAGTGCACCCACCAATGATGATAATTGCCCCATTGGGTGGGATTTTGATGGAAAACCATCAAAAAATTTCTTCATATCCTCGTGCAACAAGGTATGATGAGTTAACTCATGCTGAAATGCTTTTAATTGTTCAACTGTAGGCAGGTTTCCGTAAATCAATAGATAGGCAACTTCTATAAACGTTGATTTTTCGGCCAATTGTTCAATCGGATAACCTCTGTATTTAAGTATTCCAAGCTCTCCATCTAAAAAGGTAATCGCACTTTTTGTTGCTCCGGTGTTTTTGTATCCTACGTCAAGCGTTACATATCCGCTAAGGTCTCTTAATTTAGAAATATCGATCGCCTTCTCACCTTCCGAACCCTCTATTATCGGGAGGTCATACGTTTTATCACCAAGTTGTAGTTGTGCTTTGCCAGACATAGAAAGAATATTAAATAAGCAGCAAATATATAAAATGAAAGCGTAAAAAAGACACTAACACCTCCGCCAATTGTAAAAAACTTGTCCCCAAAACGTTATTTTTTATGCCTGATTACTACCATGATATGTCATCGTTAATTTGATATTAATTGCTATCTTTCAAAACATTATTAAGCGCAAACGTTTTAGCCCTTTAAATGAATTTAAGCCCTTATCTTTTAGTTGCTTTTATTGTTGCCATCGGCTTAAGCGCGGTAATTATAATGCTGATTAAATTACTGGTAAAAAAGGCCGACAAAAAATTTGCCAATCAACTCAAAACCAGTGGCAACCTTAACGCGCTTTTAAACTCTCTTAACGATGTTGTTTTTGAATTTAATGAGGAAAAGGTTTGCCTAAACGTTTGGTTTAACCGGCATATTGAAAGGGTGGTTGATCCGCGCCTGTGCCTGGGAAAAAAATTAGAGGAGGTGATTGGTCCAGAAAAGGCCCTTAAATTCAACACCGCGCTTGATTATGTCATAAAATACAAACAACCAACTTCAATACAATATATATCTGACTACGGTACCGGGGCGTGGTTATTAGCAAAGGCGACGCCGGTATACGACGAAGCGGGCAATTACTTGAAGCGGATATCAGCATCAGTATCTGATATATCTGAGCAAAAAAAATATGAGGATGCATTAAAAGATAACGAACTGTTGCTATTAGAGGCGCAGCGCGTGGCCAAAATAGGAAACTGGCTGTATGATGATAGTACGCAGGATGTTCAGTTATCAGACAGCCTTTTAAATATTCTGGGTACCGAAACCGTACCCGGTGGAATTGCAACATTTGAATATTATATGAGCCTGGTGCACCCGGACGACAGAGAGGAATGCCAAAATTTTTTAATGACAGTACACCTCACAAACGCCAAGCAACACGTACACCGTTTAATAACATCCGCCGGAACACTTAAGTACATCAAAGTAGTTATTGGCGACAGAATATTTAATGACACCGGCGGCCTGCAAAGAGTATTCGGCATTATACAGGACATAACCGACATAAAACTATCTGAAAAAACTATAAAGCGCGGCCGTGCAGAACTTATAGAAGCGCAAACCATAGCTAAAATTGGTAACTGGAGCTGGCGCCCTTCATCAAATGAATTGTCCTACTCTGATGAATTGCTGAACATTTTTGAAGTTGACAGTCAGGAGCTTATTCAATCTATTCCGCTAAAGCTTTTATTGAAAAATGTTCATAAAAACGACCGAACAATTGTTCGTCACTTATGTAAAAGTGGTAAAACTATCTCCGGCCACACCTGCGTTTTCAGAATAATCACCCCAAATAAGAAGATAAAATACATCAGTGTAATTATTGGCAAAATATTACGGAACGAAAAAGGCGAGACCTATAAAGTAATTGGGACGTTACAGGATATAACCGGGCAAAAGCAGGCTGAATTGCATTATG
>CAMLFI010000273.1 GCA_946479225.1 uncultured Mucilaginibacter sp.
TAAGCGCTATTTCTTCTAATGATTGTTCTGCATGATAAAACAGCGTTAATACAGCCGCATCATCAGCAGATAATTGCGATATAGCCTGGTTAAGGTAAAACGATCTCGACCGATTCTCGGCATTATTAATATCTGTTGCGGAAGTTGCGTTTTCTACCTGAGTAAAATTGTCCTCGTCGTCTAACGCAACGGTATTAGTGTTTCGTTTCCGTAAACTGGTCATTGCCGTTGTATAGACAATGGTATATAACCAGGTACTAAATTTCGACTCCTGCTTAAATGAGCTTAGTGCCTTGTAAACTTTGATAAAGCTATCTTGTGCTACCTCCTCTGCATCCTCGCGGCTTTTGGTAAAGCGCAGGGCCAGCGTAAAAACATACCGCTGATAAGTTTTTACCAATAGGGCATAGGCCTGCTGGTCGCCTATCAGCGTGCGCTGTATCAGTTCAATGTCGGTAAGCTTACTTTGCATTTAATGCGGGTATGACTACGCAAACTTTATTGAGGTTACACCCTGTTATATAAATATAGGATTTTAACAACATTGGATATTTTTAAAAAAATGCAACCGGGCGTAACCTGTTTAAAAATAAGGTAGTCATAGCTAACAATTACACAGCAAAAGTGCTGCTGTTACAACAAAAAACTAATTAATTTTTAACAATATGGACGCAGAACGTTTAGTTTTCCTTATCCCGATTTTCACATCTCTGGGATTCTTTTTACTGGTTTTTGGCATTGTTTACCTTCGTAATAAGGAGAAAATGGCCATGATAGAGCGGGGCATGGACCCTCGTTTACAGATTGACAAACCAGGCAGCCGCAATTATGTATTAACCACGGCTATGCTGTTAATTGGTTGCGGTATAGGTTTATTTTTAGCCTTTTTTGTGGAGTGGAACGCACTACCCGAAGATGCTGATGCTACAGCGATATATTTTGCTATGTTAGCTTTTTTTGGAGGATTGGGCCTGCTTGCAGCTTATCTGATAGAAAAGAAAGAGTCTAATAAGGTTTAAGGTAAAAGGCTAAAGGTAAAAGGTATTAGTATGATTGTTACCTTTTACCTTTTACCTTTAGCCTTTTACCTTTTAGCTCAAGCAAAATATCTTTCCTTCACAATATTCAAATGGTGTTGTACATGCCCCGCCATTACATACACCAATGCGCGTACAGATGTTGGAATGCTATTTGAAATGGCTGTAATTGTCAATTGATCTTCACTCAGCGCACGGATAAAATATAAATTAGCTGCTCTTACCGCTTTAAACTCAGCGGCCAGATCCTGAATAGGCCGGCTGTTAAAACCGCCGCGTTCCACATACGTATTCTCATCAAAACCCGGCAGCTCGGCCTGCCCGCGCGAGAACGCATAAGCCCGGTAAGCGAAAGTTCGCTCCGCATCAATTATATGTCCTATAACTTGCTTAAGCGTCCATTTATCCGGTCCATAAGCATACAGGGCTTTTTCCTCGTTCAGGTTGTTAAACAGCTCAAAAACTGTTGTATTTTGCTGTTCAAGCACGCTAATAATATCGGCAGCATCAGCTACCAGTTTAATGTAGTTGCCCATCAGGGGCGAGTACTCTTCAGGCTTCGGTGGTGTCATTTGTTCTGATATTTTTTAAAGTGATGCGGAAAGTTGTGCCCTTACCCAGTTCAGACTCGCGCACAAAAATATGTCCATTATGATAATTCTCTACTATACGTTTGGTTAACGATAGGCCCAAACCCCAGCCACGTTTGCGTGTGGTATAGCCCGGCTGAAAAACCCTGACGAATTTACTGCGGGGTATGCCTCTACCCGTGTCGCTTATGTCAATAAATATCTGGTCCTTTACCTTATTGGTTGATATATTTACCTTAATATCACCCTTACCTTCTATGGCGTTCACCGCGTTTTTAAGCAGATTTTCTGTTACCCAATCAAACAGGGGCACATTTAAGCCGGCCTTAACACTGGTATCCCCGGTTACTTCAAAACTTATATTCCTGCTTACGCGTACCCTAAAATAATCCACAAAATCTTTTACAACATCATAAACCACCAGGGTATCCAGTTTAGGTACCGAGCCTATCTTAGAGAAACGATCGGCTATTATCTCCAGCCGTTTTATATCATTCCCCATTTCGGCCATTAACGGGTCTTCTTCGGCATTAAACTTATCCTTCAATAGCTCCAGCCAGGCCATTAATGATGAAATTGGTGTCCCCAGCTGGTGTGCCGTTTCTTTGGCTAAGCCCACCCAAACCTGGTTTTGTTCTGATTTACGGGATGAATTAAACGCTGCATAAGCCAATAAAAGGAATATAGCAATAACGGAAAGCTGCACGTAAGGAAACAACCTTAACTGGGTAAGCAGGTCTGAATCTTTGTAATAAACCCACCAATACGGATGAGGATTGCCGGCTGCTGGTGGTAAATTTATTCTAAAAGGCTCGTGTTGCGATTCCATGACCTCTCGCTGAGCATTAAAATACTCCGGATCATATTTAGGCGCTTTTTTGTCAGCAGCCATGTCGGGTGGTATGTCTATAGGGGTTTTTGTACTATCAAGCCCTCTTACGTAAAGTATGTCGCCTTTTTCATTGGTAACAATAGCGGGTACTATTGAGCTATCGCGAACAGTAGATACGTAAGCAAGTGACGTATTGTTATCAGCGGTAACGGTCTCCTTTATACTTAATGACCAAATCTGCGCACGAGATCGCTCAGACTGTGCTATTTTTTTAACAAGATACCTGGTATACATTAGCGATCCGCTCGCTATTATCGTCGCGAAAAACAACAAAATGTAATTCCAGAGCCGCCTGTTTTGGTACGCGTTTATCATATGTTTTTCAAATAACGCTATTTTTAAGCTAAAAGCTTAAAGGGGAAAGCAGAAAGCTTTAAAAGTGGGGTAATTGGCTTTGGTCTTTCTGCTTTTAGCTTTCCGCTTAAAATTACATGCTCCGGACTTTCCCGCCTTTTGCACTTCCCGACTAAAAACTATCTTTGCGCCACATATGTCAGATAAAAAAGTGAGAGTAAGGTTTGCACCCAGTCCTACGGGTGGTTTACATTTAGGAGGGGTGCGTACAGCACTGTTTAATTATCTTTTCGCAAAAAAAAATAACGGCGATTTTATTTTAAGAATTGAAGACACAGACCAAACCCGCTTTGTAGAGGGAGCTGAACAATACATAATTGAATGCCTTAAATGGTGCGGGTTGGAAGCCGATGAAAGCCCGGTTAAACCCGGCCAATATGCACCTTACCGCCAAAGCGAGCGCAAAAGTTTATACCGTCAGTATGCCGAGCAATTGGTAATGCAGGGACACGCTTACTATGCTTTTGATACCGCCGAAGAACTGGATAAAAACCGTAAAGAGATCCCCAACTTTCAATACGGGCAGGTTTACCGCGATAGTTTGCGCAACTCGCTTTCGTTGCCACAGTACGAGGTTGACCAATTGTTGGACGCGCATACCCCACATGTTATCCGCATAAAAATACCGGCTGATGAGACCGTGAGTTTTAACGACATGATACGCGGTAATGTTAGTTTTGATACCAACCAGGTTGACGACAAGGTTTTGTTAAAAGCCGATGGTATGCCTACCTACCATTTAGCGGTTGTAGTTGATGATTATTTAATGAAGATATCGCACGCTTTCCGCGGCGAGGAGTGGCTGCCATCTGCCCCCGTACATTTGCTGTTATGGAAATACCTGGGCTGGAAGGCCGATATGCCTAAATGGGCACACTTACCTTTAATATTAAAACCAGACGGGCATGGCAAGCTAAGCAAACGCGATGGCGCACGCCTGGGTTTCCCGGTGTTTGCGCTGGATTGGCAAGGCGACCCCGGCTACAATGGTATGGGTTTTTTGCCCGAAGCTTTTGTAAATATGCTGGCTACTTTGGGCTGGAACGATGGCAGCGGCCAGGAGTTATTTACTTTGGATGAGCTGGCGGATAAGTTCTCTATGGAGCGCATTAGTAAAGCAGGAGCCAAGTTTGATTTTGAAAAAGCCAAATGGTTCAATGCGGAGTGGGTAAAGAAATCAAGCGGAGAGCGCTTATATACTGAAGTTAAAAAAGTACTGGAAGGTAAAGGCATTATTGTAGATGATAAAGCCCACCTGCTAACTGTTATCGACCTGATAAAAGACCGTTGCACTTTGTTAACTGACTTTTACGATCAGGCTAAATACTTTTTTGAGATACCGGCAGAATACGACCTTAACGCCGTAAAACCGAAGTGGACGCCTGAGAAAACCGATTTCTTTAATGATGTTATTTCTCTATTAAACCAAAGCGACTCAATTGATGCCCCTGTGATGGAAGAGCAATTTAAAGCTCTTGCAGCCGATAAAGGTTTAAAACCCGGCGACGTGATGCTGCCCTTCCGTGTTATGCTGGTTGGCGGCAAGTTTGGTCCGCATGTGTTTGATATTGCTGCGCTGTTAGGTAAAGATGAAACTATTAAGCGGATTGAGGCAGGGGTAGCGGCGTTTAGTAATTAGAGAAAGCGGCCGCTTGTGCAATTCCCCTCTTGAGAGTAATAGCCCAGCAAAAGACATAAGCACCAAACGTTCCTCTGGAACGTGAA
>CAMLFI010000274.1 GCA_946479225.1 uncultured Mucilaginibacter sp.
CGACTCGGGCCGCAAATCTTCATCCACCTTTACTTTACATCTAAACCTTTAATTTGCTCTTTATATGCTGATGGCAATAAAGCATTTCTGAAAAAACTATCAACCCCCATCCGCCGTAATAATTTATAGGCGCTCAGCGCGGGCAGTATCCAAAGCCTTTTTTTGAAATTCAGTAAACTATTTACATGCGGCGGTACCAAAACACGTTGCACCTGTAACACAAGCTGATACCTGAAAGAGCCGAGGTGTTTTTTGTATTGTTTATACAGATCAGCTGTAAAGTTGCTGTATTTCATGTTCTGCTTTAGCGATGCATGGCGCATTATATACCACTCGGTTATATCTGTAGGCAGCCCTTGTATTTGCATCCTTTTTCCCATTCGGTTAAATACATCAAATATCTCGTCTTTCTCTGTTTTGGTTAACTGCCTGTCAATTAGTTCAAATGATCGTATACTGTAATCTATCAGCATAAACAAAACATCGCGGTACGCCCAATCAGGTATGGTAGCCCCACGGTTTTGCTGAACACCTTTATGTATAGCGGTTATTTTATCAATAGCCTGCAGCGCGGTTGCTTCATCCGCAAAAATTATTTGGCGGGAGTAAGTTATGGTTGAGAACAACCGCCCCAATGGGTCGGCTGGCAGTTTCCCGGTAAAGTACAGCCAGTCTACCGCTTTGTTCAATGCAAATTCTGCTGCTGCACCGGCAAAGATAAAAAGAGTGGTATCAGCGCGGCCCCATATTTTACGCACTATAGAGTTTTTGGCAACAAAGGTTTTCATGTTCGCGCCTCCATTTCTTTTATCCATTTATGGCACGGCAATAATATCGCCAAAGTTATTACGCCGAAAGAACAGTCTATGCATTGCCAGAAGAATGGAATACCCCTTATGCTGCCTGCAATAAAGGCCAATGGAAATATAAGCACAGCGGCTATAATGCCAAACTGCACCACCCAGATGTTGCGTACAGGGTCTTTAAGCGGACCGATGAATAGTATTGCCAATATAACGTGAGCAAAAGCCAGCCAATCCGTTCCATAGCTAATAAACGGATACTGCGCATTAGTATTCTTTATAGCCAGGTAAACCTTATTTAGCCAAACGCTTAAGAATGATGAACTGTCTGGTTGATGTTTTATGAAAAAGGCTAACTGGGTTTCAATAGGGAAGGCGGTAACCCCACTTATAAATAAGCCGATTATAACTATCCAAATGCAAATTTTTACACGTTTGTCGGTGCTATCTAGGGTTTTCATTTGTTTTTATTGTATATGTATTCAGGTTTTTAAAATAAGTTTCTACGCCGATAACTGTCGATATACCCAAGGCATACATAAGCACATCCGTAAAAGAAAAGGACGTGCCTAACACTGTTGCAGCTGTTTTTGAGCTGCCCCAGCCCAAAAGTTGTACTAAATGGAAATACTGCGATAGCTCTATTAAACAGGCTATAAAAAAAACTGTAATTGCTGTTGTTATAACGGGAGTGTTAGCAACGGATCTGACAGCGCAGTAAAGTAATATTACTACCAGCACATCGCCAAAATAGGGGCGTATAAAAGCATCGTGTACATAAAGAGCTATTATTACTTCAATAAAAAATAGGGTAGTTGCCAGGATGAAATATATTCGGTTAAATCTCATTGTGAAAGTACTTTGCAATGCAAAGTAAATAAATATTATCCATGTTTCAAAAAGAAATAATCCTTTACATCAGTATTTTATAATAAGCTGAATGTATTTTTTTTATTTTTTTAGACAAGATTGAAAAGATATTCTATCTTTGCAGTCCGTAAAAAAAGTGAATTATTACCTTTTTTACGTTGAAAATAAAAGCATTTGTAGCTCAATTGGATAGAGCATCTCACTACGGATGAGAAGGTTTGGGGTTCGAATCCCTACAAGTGCACTGGGAACAAAGCCTTTCTGTATCAACCGTAGAAAGGCTTTTAATTTTAAATAAGCATGCTCAACTTAGTACTATTTGGCCCTCCCGGGGCTGGTAAAGGCACCCAATCACAAAAACTTATTGAAAAATATGGACTTATCCACCTTTCAACCGGCGATTTGTTGCGTGGCGAGATTTCTGAGGGCACTGCTTTAGGTTTAGAAGCTAAGAAACTGATGGATCAGGGGATATTGGTTCCTGATGCCGTAGTTATTGGCATGATCAGCAATAAACTTGACTCTAATAAAAACGCTAAGGGTTTTATTTTTGATGGTTTCCCGCGTACAACGGCACAGGCTGAAGCGCTGGATGTGCTGCTTAGAACCAAAAAATCATTAATTACAGGCATGATAGCCCTGCAGGTTAATGATGATGAGCTTGAAAAACGCTTATTATTAAGAGGAAAAGATTCAGGCAGGCCTGATGATGCCAATCCGGAGATCATCCGCAAAAGAATAAAAGAATACAACGATAAAACTACACCAGTTGCCGAATACTATAAGGCACAAAATAAATTTACCGGTATAAACGGTATCGGCACTATTGACGAAATAGCAGGTGCTATTGACGCGATAATTGCCCGTTATTAGTCGGTAAGTCGGAAAAGTCAACAAGTCCGTAAGAACTATTTGTTTTCTTAATTTGTTATAAAATTGCTTTCGGACTTTACGGACTTCCGGACTAAAAACTAACCACATGTCTCAAGGTTCAAATTTTGTTGATTACGTAAAAATATGCTGTCGGTCTGGCCATGGCGGGGCTGGCTCTGCACATTTGCATCGCGACAAACATACCTCGATGGGTGGCCCTGACGGCGGCGATGGCGGACGCGGCGGACACGTTATTGTAAAAGGTAACGCTCAATTATGGACACTGTTGCACCTTAAATTTAGAAAACACGTTATTGCCGGCGATGGTGAAAGCGGCAGTAGTGGAACAAGCAGCGGCAAAACCGGGCGCGATGAGATATTAGAAGTACCATTGGGTACAATAGCCCGAGACGCTGAAACCGGTGAGGTTTTATTTGAAATAAGCGAAGACGGCGAGACCCGAATTTTAACAAACGGTGGCCGGGGAGGCCTGGGTAACTGGCATTTTAAATCGCCTACGCAGCAGACACCGCGTTTTGCGCAGCCAGGTGAACCCGGTAAAGAAGATTGGAACATACTTGAACTGAAATTATTAGCCGACGTTGGTTTGGTTGGTTTCCCAAATGCCGGAAAATCTACACTTCTTTCCGTTGTCTCTGCTGCTAAGCCAGAGATAGCTGATTACGCTTTTACAACATTGGTTCCGAATTTGGGTATTGTGGCGTACAGAGGCAATCGATCATTTGTAATGGCTGATATTCCGGGGATAATTGAGGGGGCATCAAAAGGTAAGGGTTTGGGCATTCGTTTCTTGAAACATATTGAACGTAATGCGGTGTTACTGTTTATGGTACCTGCTGATACTACGCGTTCCATTAAAGAAGAGTTTGACATCCTACTTAAGGAGCTGAATGAGTACAATCCTGAACTGATGCATAAACCACGTGTATTAGCAATTACCAAGGCTGATATGTTGGACGATGAACTGATGGAAGAAATGAAAAAGGAAGTACCGACAGATATCCCTTCGGTATTTATATCATCAGTAGCGCAGAAAAATATCGATCAGCTAAAGGATCTGCTCTGGACTGAGATAAATAAGCAATAATTATTCGTGGTGATAGGGCTCGCCTTTTAAAATGGTAAAGGCCCGATATAGCTGTTCTGTGAAGAACAGGCGGATCATTTGATGCGAGAAGGTCATGCGCGATAAGGAGAGTTTATCATTAGCCCTGTTATAAACTGATTGATCAAACCCGTAAGGGCCACCCACAATAAAAACAACATCTGCCGCTGCGTGCGCGCGTTTTTCTAAGTAAGCCGCAAACTGTTTTGATGATAATTCGGAGCCACGCTCGTCCAGTAAGATCACATAATCATTGACGTTTATTTTTTTTAGTAGGAGTTCTGCTTCTTTAGTTTTCTGCTGATCCTGTGTTAAGGCCTTAGTGTTTTTTAGCTCGGGCAATTCAACCACTTCCAAACGGGTGTAATGTTTGAGGCGTTTAACGTACTTATCAATGCCCTCTTTTAAATAATCGTCTTCAGTTTTGCCGATAACAAGGAATGTGATCTTCATAGCGCTAAATTAAAATATAAGTGCTTATTTAGCCTCACATTTATGGAAGATATAATCAACAATTACCAAAACCTCGCGTCGGCTGCCGCCGCCGAAGCAAAACGCTATAAAGAGCAGGCAAATAGTTATTCGCTTTTGCGCCTGCTGGTTTTTTTCCTGATGGCGGTATCGGTGTTCGCGGGTATAGAAGGCAATAGCTTTTCTGTTATCGCTGTAAGCTTTGTATTTCTAACATTATGTTTTGCATGGCTGGTACAACGCCAGAGTATTTACGAAAAAAAGAAAAAGTATTACACCGACCTGGAACGCATTTATAACAATGAGATAGGCAGCATGACAGAACGTACCAATCTTTACGGTACAGGTGCAGGCTACAACAACGAAAAACATTTTTACACCTCTGATCTGGATATCTTCGGTAGCGCGTCTTTATTTAGCCTTATTAACCGTACAGCAACCTCCTTGGG
>CAMLFI010000275.1 GCA_946479225.1 uncultured Mucilaginibacter sp.
CTTGTATGTCTTTTTCAGTAGGTTCTTCTTTAGGCGTAGACGGTGCCGCATTACGGTTCCTGAAATCAGGGCGACCTACGCCGCCGCCTTGGCCACCACCCGGTCTGTTATTTCTAAAGTCCGGGCGATTATTATTGTTAGTATTATTTCCGGGACCTCCGCCTTGATTTGCACCAGGCGTGCCTGTACCCTGTTGTGGGTTAGGTCCGCCTTCTTTGCGTTTACGTTTGCGCTTATGGTCGGCATTGGTATTTGATGATGATGCTACCGGGTTACGCTTAGGCTCGTTAACAGGTAAAGTAATTCTACCTACAATGTTTGGTCCGCTAAGGCGCTCTGCCTTTGCACGAATAACTTCATTCTCTTCAGCAGGTTCTGCCGCCGGAGGTTCAGGCGTTGCTGCAGGTTGAGGCGTTGGCGCAGGTGCAACCGGAGCTTTTTCAGCAACGGGCGCAGCAGGCGCTGGTGTTTCTGCAACAGGTGGTTTTGCCACTTCAGGCGCAGCCGGTTTTTCAGCCTCGGGCTGTGCAACGGGTTTTGCCTCTTCTGCCACCGGTTTTTCAACTTGTGGTTCAGGCTTATTTTCAGTTACTGGAGCTTTTCCGTGTAAGTTGTTCAGATCTATTTTGCCAACCACCTTTACACCCGGAAGGGCATCCTGATTCTGAACCTCCGCGCGTTCGGCAACGGGAGCAGCAGGTGTTGCTGCAGGCTTCGGTTTATCGGCAGGAGCCGCAAATTGGCCCGCGTTTTTAATAAGGATCTCCTCGTTTTCAAAATCACCACGTGAACGGCGAACCTCAGGCTGCTTTTCAGCAGGAAAACCTGCGTCCTCCTTCCTGATCTTGCCTATGCTGATCTGTTTGGCTTCTTCCTTAATACTTTTGTCAACAGCAAATTCTTTCAACAAGGCGCTGTACATGTCATTGCTAAGCTTAGCCATTGGCTGCTTTTCAACTTTAAAGCCTTTGCCGGCCAAAAAGTCTACAATGGTACCCATACCAATATTGAGTTCCTTTACTGCTTTAATTAACTTAATAGATTTGTCTTCGGACATTTATTACTCTTTCTCTTTTTATAAGCTTTTGCTGCTTTTATGCAAAAATACGATTTTAATTTGTCTTATATTATTTTATTCAAACTCAGCCTTCAAGATATTCAACACATCTTTAACAGTTTCTTCTTCCAGATCTGTACGTTTAACCAGTTCATTTACCGATAGTGCCAGTACTGATTTTGCAGTATCTAAGCCTATACGTTTAAACTCGTCCAATATCCAGCTGTCAATTTCGTCTGCAAATTCTTCAATATCCACATCCTCATCATGCTCATCGGCTTCACGGTAAACATCTATTTCATAGCCGGTTAGCTTGCCTGCTAATTTAATGTTATGGCCACCACGACCGATAGCTAACGATACCTGATCGGGCTTTAAATAAACCGCAGCTGTTTTTTTCTCATCATCTAATTTAATAGATGTGATCTTTGCCGGCGATAAAGCACGTTGTATATATAACTGAATATTGTTGGTAAAGTTTATTACGTCGATATTTTCATTTTTCAATTCGCGTACTATACCATGTATACGCGATCCTTTCATACCCACGCAGGCGCCAACCGGGTCAATACGATCATCGTATGATTCAACGGCAACTTTAGCACGCTCACCCGGCTCACGAACGATTTTTTTGATGGTGATCAAACCATCAAAGATCTCAGGAACTTCCAGCTCAAACAAACGTTGTAAAAACTCAGGCGCAGTACGTGATATAATGATCTTAGGGTTTGCGTTAAGCATATCCACTTTGTAAACAATAGCTTTAACGCTATCGCCTTTTTTAAAGTAATCCGCAGGGATCTGCTCGGTTTTTGGTAACAAAAGCTCGTTGCCTTCATCATCCAATACCAAAGTTTCTTTTTTCCAAACCTGGTATACCTCGCCGGTAACTATCTCGCCAACGCGATCTTTATATTTTTTGAAGATCTCATCTTTTTCAAGCTCCAGAATTTTTGAAACCAGTGTTTGGCGTGCAGCTAAAATAGCACGACGACCAAAACTCTCTAAGGTTATCTGCTCAATAAACTCATCGCCTACTTCCAGGTCCTCGTCGTGTTTTTTAGCCTCGGTCAGTTCAATTTCAAGGTCATCATCCTCGCTAAATCCGTCTTCCATTACCTTACGTGTGCGCCATATCTCCAAGTCACCATTGTCAGTGTTAACAATAACGTCACAGTTTTCGTCGTTGCCGAATTTTTTACGGATCATGCTTCTGAAAACGTCTTCCAGCACACTCATCATGGTTGGCCTGTCAATGTTCTTAAAATCCTTAAATTCCTGAAAGGAATCGATCAAATTAATATTGCTCATTTTCTTACTTAAATGATATTAAAACTTTTGTTTCGGTTATATTATCCAAAGGGATAACGCTTTCAATAATTTCAGCTTTTTTCCCTTTTTGTTTTATTTGTTCTTCTATTAATATAGCATCTTCGGTAAGTGCGTTCAACTTGCCTTCGCGCTTGCTGCCATCTGCCATTTTGATGGCCAAATTGCGGCCAATATTTTTAGTATACTGCCTTGGCATTGTTAACGGCGTATCAATACCCGGCGATGAAACCTCCAGGTTATAAGCCGTTTTAATAACATCCTCCTCTTCCAGCTTAAAGCCAACGAAACGGCTTATCTGCACACATTCGGCTATACCTATGCCATTATCGCCGTCAACCAGTATTATTAGTACACCGCTGGGTAACAGCTTAGCGCTTACTAAAAACAGGTCGGGGCGTTCAATTTCGGCTATTTTCTCTTCAACAAGCTCGGCAACCCTTTTTTCAATATTCATATTCCGGCACACTTAATTCTCCGCATCAACTGTATGCAGTAAACGCTCGAATAAAAATTATTGTTAACTAAAAAGAGGGGGCAAACGGCCCCCTCTTTTTTTATTAGATGCAAATATAGTAATTATAATTTGATTATCAATACCCTTAAGGTGTAAATGTAAGGTCCTTATATGGAGCCGCCCCCTTGTGATTGTTGTTTTTAATATAGTCCCATGCGTCCTTCCCGGCAGCATGGTCATAATAGCGTAAAAAGTAAGGTTGATGCGGTTTGAATGCTGTGTCGGGCCGGAAAAACAAGGTCCCTTGGTTTACCCAATAGTTACCCGGCTGTTCATCCTGAAAATCTTTCATGTCGGTATCAACCGGCATGCGAAAAACCGGGAAAAGGCTTTGCCAATTAGCGATACTGTCGCGGGCAATATCATTTAATATAACCGAGTCGAGGCCGCTTATTGTTAGTATGCTCCTTTTAGCTACCAGGTCCACTTTTATTTTTACAGGTTCGGGCTTGCTGCAGCCGAAGCAGAGTAAAAGCAAAATGGGATATAATTTTTTCATTTTTATTGAGGATTGAAATAATACTTGATACCCACCAACAAAAACATAAATTTCTTTATAACAGCGATGCAAACAGCTTGATTTTTCTTGTTATCTTCAAAAAGCACTTGTTTGTAAATTAACATAGTAGGGGATGTTCCGTAATTTAACAACAAGGCGCTTGGCATATCATTTTGTCTCAAAAACTCAGGTTGATCAATAGTGGTTATTGATACCGCCGTAAAGCCCTGCGTTGCTAACTTTTTTTTAATGAGATAGATATAAATAGATTTGTTAATCTTGGATGTTAATATGCTAAATACAATTAAAAAAAATGTCGCTGAGATAAAGAAAATAACCAATATTAACATAGCTTATAGCAGTAAATAAAATCCATCATTATCAAAAATAAGCAAATAAGCCGGAGTTAATAAGTAACCACATATTTAAAACAAAAGCTGCCAAAATTAAATTTATTCACTATGCTGCCTTTACTAACCGCCGAACAGATCCGCCAGGCCGACGCCTATACCATAGCCAACGAGCCGGTTAGTTCTGTTGACCTGATGGAGCGGGCATCAAAAGCTTTTGTTGGTTGGTTTGTAAATCATTTTACGGATAAAAAGCAGGGCATCGCGGTTTATTGCGGCACGGGCAATAATGGTGGCGATGGCTTAGCTATTGCCCGTATTTTGTTTGACCATGGGTATAACAATCTGAACGTTAAAATAGCCCGTTACTCAGAAAAAACCACGGCCGATTTTGATGCTAATTTGCAGCTACTGCAAAAATCGGCAGTTAACATTACTGAGCTTTTGCCGGGAGAAGACATTGCTGATGAAAGCGCACCTGTTATTATTGATGCCCTGCTAGGCAGCGGCCTCAACAAGCCATTAAAAGGCGATTATGAAAAGTTGGCGAAATTTATCAACAAACTATCCGCAACGGTAGTTGCCGTTGATATCCCTACAGGTTTTTTTGCCGATGGAGAAATACCACCGGATGCTACCGTTATAAAGGCGGACGTGGTTATAACCTTTCAACAGCCCAAGATCAATTTTCTGTTGCCTGAGTCGTCGCCGTACATAGATTGCTGGCGGGTGGTGAATATTGGCCTTGATGAAAAGTTTATAAAGTCGCTTAATTCCCCTTATCAGTTTATTGAAGAGAAAGATGCAAAGGCTATTATCAAACTGCGTAAGCATTTC
>CAMLFI010000276.1 GCA_946479225.1 uncultured Mucilaginibacter sp.
GTATTTTTTTTAAATAAATGTAAATAATCTCAATATATTTTGTCAGATTAATTACCTTTGCCTCACCAAAATACAAAGTTGTTAATTCTGTATTTTGCTGAGATACCAATTTCAAATCATATGAAACATAATTTTGGTGCCGGTCCCGGCATTTTACCACACGAAGTTTTAAAACAAGCTGCCGCGGCAGTTATCGATTTTAACGGCATAGGCCTTTCTATTTTAGAAATATCACACCGTTCAGCCGAATTTGAGGCTGTTCTTGACGAGGCTGTTAAATTGGTTAAAGAATTGTTAAACGTTCCGGAAGGTTATTCAGTGTTGTTTTTACAAGGCGGTGCAAGTACACAATTTGCAATGGTGCCTTACAACCTGTTGCCAAGTAACGGAAAAGCTGCTTATGTTGAATCGGGTGTGTGGGCAAACAAAGCTTTAAAAGAAGCAAAATATTTTGGCGAAGTACAAGTTATTGCTACTTCTAAGGAAGCTAACTTTACTTATATCCCTAAGGATTTCGAAGTACCTGCTGATGCTGCTTATTTGCATCTTACATCAAATAATACAATTTACGGCACTCAGTTGCACGAGTTCCCCAAATCACCTATTCCGGTAGTTTGCGATATGTCATCTGACATCTTCAGCCGCGAGATAAACGTTGCTGACTTTGGTTTAATCTACGCCGGCGCGCAAAAAAATATGGGTCCCGCAGGTACTACTTTGGTTATTGTAAAAGATGATCTTATAGGCAAAACTGATCGCAAGATACCTGCGATGCTGGATTACAAAATACAAATAGACAATGGTTCTATGTACAATACCCCTCCGGTGTTTGCTATATATGTATCCATGTTAACCTTAAACTGGGTTAAATCAAAAGGCGGCGTTGCTGCTATCCAGAAAGAAAACGAAGCGAAGGCTAACGTTCTTTATGAGGAAATTGAGCGTAACCCATTCTTTAAACCAGTTTGCGCTACAGAGGATCGTTCAAACATGAACGTTTGCTTCGTAATGGAAAATGCCGAGCACGAAAAACCTTTCCTCAAGCTTTGCGACGAAAAAGGGATTATCGGCATTAAAGGTCACCGCAGCGTAGGTGGTTTCCGTGCATCAATTTACAATGCGCTTTCTATCAACAGCGTTTATGTGCTGATTGAAGCTATGCAGGAGTTTGCTGAGAAGAATAAGTAATTAGTTTTTGGGTTGATTAAGTTGATTGAGTGAGTGGTTTGCCACAAGAACTTAATCAACCTAATCAACTTAATACAACCCAATCAACCCAACAATGATCAGAATATTAGCTAACGATGGAATTGATCCCATCGGCAAAAAAATGTTAGAAGATGCAGGTTTCGAAGTGGATACCAATAACATTCCACAAGACGAACTGCCTGTTAAATTACAAAACTACGATGCCATTACCGTGCGCAGCGCAACTAAAGTGCGTAAAGCGTTAATTGATGCCTGCCCAAACCTGAAACTGATCGGTCGCGGTGGGGTAGGTGTTGACAATATTGATGTTGAGTACGCTAAAGAAAAAGGCATAGGTGTTTACAACACTCCGGCATCCTCTTCTTTATCGGTTGCCGAACTGGTGTTTAGTCACCTGTTTACCGGCGTTAGGTTTTTACAGGATAGCAACCGCAAAATGCCGGTTGAGGGCAATACCAAATTCAACGATCTGAAAAAAGCTTACGCTAAAGGTGTTGAGCTGCGTGGCCGTACATTAGGTATTGTTGGTTTTGGCCGTATTGGTCGCGAGGTTGCTAAAATAGCTATCGGCGTTGGTATGGATGTAATTGCATATGACCTTTTCCCTTTCAACCCTGAGGTGGAAGTTACATTAGGTACAGGTGGTACTAAAGTTAACGTAACAGTTAAAACCGCCACTTTAGACGAGATCATCAAAACAGCAGACTTTATTACTTTACATACACCGTTTGTTGATAAAGCCCTTTTAGGTGCCGAAGAATTAGCGCAATTGAAAAAAGGTGTTGGCCTGGTTAACTGCTCACGCGGTGGCCTTATTGACGAGTTAGCTTTGGTTGATGCCTTAAACAGCGGCCAGGTATCTTTCGCAGCGTTAGACGTTTTTGATAACGAGCCTACCCCACGTGCTGAGATCATTACTCACCCTAAAATTTCGTTAACCCCGCACATTGGCGCGGCAACTAACGAGGCGCAGGAACGTATTGGGGTTGAGCTGGCCAGCCTGATCATCGGTCATTTTACCAAGTAATTTCTATTTACTACATAGACTAAGGCTTCCGATTTATCGGGGGCCTTTTTTGTTTAAGTACAAATAGTACATTTGTTTACCTTTAACCACCATGACCGCTAAAAACGACAAAAAGACCATCCGCGCCTGGGCCATGTTTGATTGGGCCAACTCGGCTTATAACCTCGTAATTACTTCCACAGTATTTCCGGCATATTATGTGGCGATAACAGAGAATGCCGAAAACGGCGACAGGGTTAACTTCTTCGGTCATAGCTTTGTTAATACGGCGTTATCAAATTATGCCTTGGCGGCAGCTTACCTGGTTATTGTGCTGATGCTTCCTGTATTAACGTCGATTGCCGATTATCGTGGCAGCAAAAAAAGCTTTATGCAGTTTTTTACCTGGCTGGGTGCTACAGCATGCTGCTGCCTTTACTTTTTTAAATTAGATAATTTAGAACTTGGCATTATTTGTTTTGCATTGGCAGCGATAGGGTATAGCGGTGGCTTCGTGTTCTACAACTCTTACTTACCCGAGATAGCTGCTGTTGATAAACAGGATGCTGTTAGTGCCAAAGGCTTTAGCTACGGATATATAGGCAGCATGATCATTCAAGTGGTTTGCTTTGTGTTTGTACTAGCTCCGGAGACATTTGGGATAACTGATAAAAGTTTTCCTGCCCGGCTTTCCTTCTTGTTAGTAGGACTGTGGTGGATCGGCTTTGCACAAATTCCGTTTAAAGTATTACCCGATGGAACCGCAAAAGTGTTTAATAAGCAGGTTAGCGTTTTACGTGGAGGGTTTATTGAACTGGGTAAAGTGTGGCAACAGGTAAAACATATGCCTTTACTTAAGCGCTATTTGCCGGCATTCTTTTTTTATAGCATGGGTGTGCAAACCATTATGCTGGCGGCAGCAGGCTTTGGGGCAAAGGTGTTACATCTACCTACAACCAGTTTGATAACCATTATCCTTATCATCCAACTGGTGGCTATACTGGGTGCCAATTTAATGTCTAAATTATCAGCAAAATATGGTAATGTACCTGTGCTTACAGGTGTTGTAATGATCTGGATCTTGATTTGTGTGTTAGCTTACTTTATTACTACCGCTACACAGTTTTATCTGTTGGCTGCTGTTGTTGGTTTGGTAATGGGAGGCATCCAGTCGTTGTCCCGGTCCACCTATTCAAAGTATCTGCCCCAGGATGCTACTGATACAGCCTCATTCTTCAGTTTTTATGATGTTACGGAGAAACTGGCTATTGTTGGCGGTATGTTCAGTTTTGCTTTGATAGAAGATCTGACAGGCAGTATGCGTAACTCTATATTAGCGCTAGGCTTTTTCTTTGTGATAGGATTAACATGGCTACTGGCTCTTGGCAAATTAAAAAATAAAAACACAGGAAACTGAAGTAGTAGGGTGTTGCAGAAATATATACAACACTTTGCAACACTTGCAACTGTAATTTATTGTAAGTGTTTATTAATACATAAGGGGGTAAAAACCACTTGTCCCAATAATCACTTAAACAAAAAGATAAAAAAGTGCGAAAAATGTGCATTTGGAGCGCACAGAGGCAGTTTTTGTGAAAACAGGCGAAAAAAACCACTTGTGCCAAACAGTTGGATTTGCTTGTATTTTGGTTTGATACTTTAAAACGCTTTTAAATACCTTTTAAAGATCAGTTGGATTTTGTAATATTTTATTGCCTTTAAGCAGTCGCATTACCTCTGTTAAGTCAGCTTCGAGGTTGTTTATGCGCTTGTACATATCTGTAGGGTGACGGAATTTTTTGTTTAAGTGCATCACCGGCATCCATATCTCTAATATATCTTCCGGGTACACTTCAATGTTCGGGTATTGGTTACGATTATCTACAGCATCAGATTTTAAAACAAGATATCCATATTCATTAATTCGGTTTAAAACCCTTTTAATCAGCACACCTTGCGACTTTGACACAATTACGTGTACATAATCCTCTACTATATCATTAACGTTTTCAACCCATCTACCTATAACAGCTTCTTTGTTTTCTAAGGTCGGAAACATACTATCGCCGTCCACTTCAAATGTTCTGTACGTGCCTTTTCCGCGCAATTGAGGCAAGTTAAACGATGGCAGCTTACCTAAGTACTCTCTATCGGAATGGCCTTTAACATAACCAGCCGACGCGCGCACGTTTACCCATAAAATATTTTCCTCCCCTTGCCTGTCTACAGTGATGTATTGCGGTACTAAAATCTGCTTTTCAACGCCTGTTTTTTGAGTTGGGCTTACAGTTGGGCTTACAATTTTGCCCTTAGTTGGGCTTACACTATATGCAGTTTCAGGGTCTGAAACGTCGCCTTTGTTGCC
>CAMLFI010000277.1 GCA_946479225.1 uncultured Mucilaginibacter sp.
TAAGGATAGAAACGTTCCCGTTGAAGGTTCACGCGGAATGATAGCAGCAATGAGACGAATGGGCCAAAAACCAAAGTATACAGAATATTCGGATAAGGGACATGACATTTGGGGGGAGGTTAGCAAAACGCCGGGGCTGTGGGATTGGCTTTTCGCCCAACAAAAAAAGTGAGGGGCGCTTGTTAATGATTTAGCAATACGTAAGCCTACAGGTAATGACTAATGACCATTGCCCAACGACTAATAAAAAAATCGCCTAAAAAGCAAAACGGGAGTCCGGCTCTTTCAAGTGGATCTCCCGTTTTTAACTCTAAAATCAACCGTAGTCAATTATAAAGCATCAAGTTTTGTGTAACATCGCCGACCTGCTCTCATCTTCGCTTCATCCAACCGCTTACCTACAACCCGAAGGTTATTGATTATTCCGGTTTCGCTTTACTCGATGTGTCAATGCCCGCCTAAACGGACCAACCTATCTTTCCTGCGTTACCTTTGATCTATCATTCGTCCTTGCGGTTTTTTAATAGTTCCCGGTGGCTTTCGCTCCGATTGCTTCAAGGTCATTATTCAAACTGCCACCCTCCATAGAGAGCTTCGTCTTCCTAATACCCCGCTAACCGTACTCCATATTGGACCCTCTCGGGTGCTTCATTTTGTACTGGTTCAGGCTTTCCCGTGATCTTTAGCTCCTCCGAAGATTCGCCCGAGTTCACTTTCTGTTGTCCTTTGAGGCTGTCAATGTACGTCGTTCTTGATGATTTCAATATCGGGACAATTCTCATTTTTTGCAAATTTTTTTACGTGCTTTTATAAACAGGTTGTGAACATAAAAATAGGAGTTATTAACACTTGTGTAGGCGATAATTATGGTGGTAAATTGCTTATTTATAGGTAATTAATGTAATATTCAACTAGGATTCGGCCTGGGTTATTAACATTTTTAAAATCCACATTTGATCCTTAAAAACCGAGGTTCAGCTATTTGCCAAAAAGCGTAAAATAGGCGGGATGCGCTATTTAATGACTTTTTAAGGCTTGTTTCCGGCTTTAAATTCTGCCAAACACAAGCGGCACATTGCTGTTGTAATAGCATGACAGTTACAGAATTTAATGCTGCGTTAACCGGATCGGACGGCCAGGTTAGCGGTGTGGTAAAGCATATGCCGAATGGCGTTTATCGCTTTACATCAATTGGCGAATCGCTGGTGCTGGTTATTGCCAAAGATGCCGAAGGCCAATGGCAGCGCATTGACGGCACGGAACCTTACTTTGCAAGTTGGGTAGAGGAACTGGTTGAGCAGATAGGGGCGCATTAACATGGTAAGAATAATAAAGCCCCACTCCATCAGGAGCAGGGCTTAGTATTAATAGGGGTTATATTAAATGGAGTACAGTCAATCTACCAAACCCTTATCCTATCGGCAGGCGCTTTATACATTTTATCGCCGGGCTTAACATCAAAAGCCGCATACCAGGCATCTATATTAGTTATTGGCGCGTTCACCCTGTGCTTATCAGGCGAATGCGAATCAGTTAATATGCGTTGTGCTGCCGCCTCGGGGCGTATGCTACTTCTCCATAATTGCGCAAATGCTAAAAAGAAACGCTGATCCGACGTAAAACCATCAATTTTCTCGTTGGATTGTCCCTGTTTGGTTTTTTTGAACGCCTGATAGGCTACATTAAGTCCGCCAAGATCGGCAATATTCTCACCCAGGGTTAAGCGGCCATTAACATGCAGGGTATCTAACACCGTAAGCGCGTTATATTGCTCAGCAACCTGGTCGGCACGTTTGTTAAACTTGGCGTTGTCATCGCTGGTCCACCAATCGCGCAGCGTACCATCAGCATCATATAAGCGGCCCTTATCATCAAAACCATGCGTCATTTCGTGGCCAATAACCGCACCAATAGCGCCATAGTTTATTGCATCATCGGCACCCTCATCAAAACATGGGAACTGCAAAATACCGGCCGGGAAAACTATCTCGTTATTTTGAGAATTATAATAAGCGTTAACAGTAGGCGGGCTCATGCCCCAGCGGCTTTTATCAACAGCTTTACCTAAGCGGGTTACGTTATAATTATACTTCCATATTGCCACCCGTTTTACGTTACCGGCGTAGTCGTTGCGGTTTATTACCAAACCTGTATAGTTTTCCCATTTATCAGGATAGCCTATTTTAACCGTAAACGCGTTCAGTTTTTTTAGTGCCCTTGCCTTAGTTTCAGCACTCATCCAATCTAAAGCTTTTATACGCTCGCCTAAAGCTACTTTAAGGTTGTTTACCAACGTAAGCATGCGTTGTTTAGCGGCCGGAGTAAAGTATTTTTGAACATAGAGCTGGCCCAATAACTCACCTACGCTACCATCTACCAAGGTTGCCATGCGTTCTGCACGGGGTGCTTCGGCATTTTGGCCGGTTAATGCCTTATTAAGCTCAAAACGTGCTTTTGTAAAAGGCGAGCTTAAAGTACCGGTGTTTTTAAGGATGTTCCACCTAAGGTAGATCTTCCACTGCTCAACCGGTATTTCGGCAAGCATTTCATCCGTTGTTTTAAAAAAGTCGGGCTCATCAACTAACATGCTGTCCTGGGGGGTAGCTTTCATCAAACCGTTAATTTCGGCCCAGTTAAGGTGAGGTGTGGTTTTGCTGAAATCGCTTACCCGGTATTTGTGGTAAGTTAAATTAGGATCGCGCAGCTCAACGCGACTTAGCTGCGCCTTAGCCAGCCTGGTTTCCATCTTTATTATAACATCGGCATTATTCGCGGCGGTGGCGGCATTACTACCTGTTAAGGTAAACAGCGTAACCATATATTTTTTAAATGCTTCCATGATGGCCTTTGAGCGGGCATCATCTTTAAGGTAATAATCCCGGTCGGCCAGCGTAATTCCACCCTGCGAAATATTAACCATATAGTGTCCTACATTTTTAGAGTCGCGACTAACACTGAAAGCAAATAGCGGGCTTCCCTCGCCCTGGGTGCGGGCATAAGCAATCTCAGTTAAAACGCCTTTTTTATCGGCTATCTTATCAATACGGGCTAACGAGGGTTTTATGGGATCATACCCGCGCTTTTCAATGGCGATGCTGTCCATGCCACTGGCATACAGATCGCCTATGCGTTGTTTCAAGCTCCCTTTAGGTTGCGCAGGCATTTTGCCTACTTCATCTAAAAGGCGCAGCAGTTTTTCTGTATTGCCCTGCGATAATATATCAAGTGATCCCCACCTGGTTTTTTTTGCAGGCATAACGGTTTTTTTCAGCCAGTTGCCTCCTGCGTACTGGTAAAAATCATCGCCCGGTTTAACAGACAGATCCATATTGGCAGGATCAATATATTTAACAGGTGGATCGGCTTGTTGGTGGTCTATAACAAATGCAGACGCGGCAAGGCATATTATAGCCGCCGCAAATAAATGGGTTTTCTTCATGGAAATAATAAAATCAGTTAACGCAAATGTAGGAGATTAAATAGAATTCAAAAACTGTGCGTGTAGGTTAATGTTGTCCGGGTAATATTGAAGAGGTAACATTCCTGAAATAAAATTTAACAGGTTATTTGTAAAAAATTTACCTTAGCGAAGGATTTTATACTTAGCTGATTGTTAACCTGTAATTCCTGACCAAAAAGAACCCAACCCATATACTAATAAAACCAATTACCAACATGAAATTTCATTACAGGCAATTATTATTTGCATTGATTTTGTTGCCCTGCACCTTGTTTGCACAGGCAGTAAAGTATCCCTACCAAAACACCAAACTCAGCTTCACGGTACGTGTTAACGATCTGGTTAAACGCATGACGCTGGAAGAAAAAGTAAGTCAGATGCTTAACTCTGCACCCGCCATCCCGCGTTTGGGAATACCCGCGTATGATTGGTGGAACGAAGTATTACATGGTGTGGCGCGTACGCCTTATAAAGTAACTGTTTATCCCCAGGCTATAGCTAATGCCGCTAGTTTTGATAGAAATGCGCTTTACGCCATGGCAGATTACGCTGCTTTAGAGGGCAGGGCCGTACATAATAAAGCAGTAGCGCAGGGCCGCGCTAACGAACGTTACATGGGCCTTACTTATTGGACACCTAACATTAATATCTTCCGCGATCCACGCTGGGGCCGTGGTCAGGAAACTTACGGAGAGGACCCATACTTGACCGCTACCATGGGCAGCTTTTTTGTAAGGGGCTTGCAGGGTAATGATCCCAAATATTTGAAAGCTGCTGCATGTGCCAAGCATTACGCTGTGCATAGTGGTCCGGAGCCATCAAGGCACGTATTTAATACAGATGTAAGCAATTATGATCTGTGGGATACTTACTTGCCGGCTTTCAAAAAACTGGTTACTGAGACAAATGTTGAAGGAGTAATGTGTGCTTACAACGCCTTCCGCACCCAGCCTTGCTGCGGCAGCGATGTGCTGATGGTTGATATATTGCGCAACCAGTGGGGCTTTAAAGGCTATGTAACATCTGATTGCTGGGGTATTGACGATTTCTTTAAAAATCATAAAACGCATACCAATGCAGAAACGGCTTCGGCCGATGCTGTGT
>CAMLFI010000278.1 GCA_946479225.1 uncultured Mucilaginibacter sp.
TATTGTCATCTGCCGAATTGAGAAGTGATATGATAAAAAAGGGCAGGGAACGCTTAACAAAATTTTCGTGGCAGGCAACGGCACAACAAATAGTTGATGTTTTTAAAGTGGCCTCACTTAAACATTAATTTTCTGTAAAGATCAACACATGTTCATCAGCAACCTTTTCCCAGTTAAACTCACCTAAGGCGCGCTCTTGTGCCTTTTTTGCCAATTTCTGCATCTCAGGGTAATGTTGTTCGCAGTAATTAATTTCTTCTGTTAACGACGTTATATCGCCCTTTTTAAACGTGCGGGCGGTATCTTTTACTGCATATTGGTTCTCTTCAATATCACTCACAATCAGCGGAACATTCAAACCCATAACGGTTAATACCACAGGCGATAACCCCTCAACATCTGATGGTTGAATGTAACAGTATGCATTAACCATCAGCGAATTCACATCGTCGCCATAAACAAAACCGGGAAAAATTATCCGCTCATTACCCATGGCCAATATCTGGCTCTCATAATCAGACGGGTTAGGTGAACCGCCTATTAAAATGAGTTTTTTACTTGATATGGAATTTTTAAATGCCGGGATAAGATAGTGCAGTCCCTTATCAGGAATAAAACGGCCTACAAACAAATAATAATCTCCCTTTTGCAAACCAAATTTGTCTAACACTTTTTCGCTGTTTAGCGGATATTCAACCTCACTGCCAAAGGGAATAAATTTGTATTCCCTTTTAAACCTATCCTCAAAAAGTTTTTTTGCGATGACGTTATCAAAAATTACCTGGTTAGGAAAATGGGCGGTGATAAATGAAGAAAATTTAAGATAAAGTTTGCCGTACCAAGGCCACTTATCGCGTTTCCAATCAACTCCATCCTGGCTTATGAAAACCTTTTTTCCAAAAAGCCGTAACGGCAGTGCCCATACGCTGTTGCCGCCATTTTGTATATGCACCACATCAGCCGTATTATTAAAAATAATATCAAGGGTACATTTACAGGAATGCAAGAGTGTGTCGAAGCCGCCCCTTTTTGTCGTTTTGAAAGTTTTGATTTTTACACCTTTGTACTCTGTAATAGCAACAAAAGTGTCAGAATACCGCCGATTGTAAGCCACTACACTATGGCCACGCGCTACTAATCTGGGGAATAATTCAAGTGCGAATTTATCCGCCCCTGCGGCACCTTTTTCCGGTGGCAAAGAGCGAAAGCCAAAGGCTGCTATTCTCATTAATAAAGTTAATATTTATAAAGTAACCGTACTTCCTTTTACTATATAAATATTTTTCTCGTTCAAGTAGTCTAAATAATAGTCATTTATATACTCGTTTAATGCCACTTTCCAATCGCGCATAATATTGATATTTCGCAGTTCCAGCTTTTTGTTAACCAGTCTTTCAGACGTCGGCCGCGGAGCGAAATAAGTATCTTTAAAATAACTAGACGGTACGTTATGGAACGTTACCTCATTTTCTAAACCCAGTATCTTAACCAATTCGCGGGCAACTTCAAGTCGGCTGGTTTCGCCGCCGCACACCATGTTGTAAAGGCCCCAGTATTCGCGCTCCAGCAATAACTTAACATTTTTGGCAAAATCTACCGTAAAAGTTGGCGTTCCATCTTTATCATTAACAATGTGCAGGTCGCGCTTACCGTTAGCAAGTTGTTTAATAACCTTATTTATAAATTTTTTATCCTTTTCAGGCCCACCTCCCATCATCCAACCGGCACGGCAGATAACATATCTCTTGGCGTTTTCGCGAACGTAGCGTTCGCCCATGTACTTTGAACGTGCGTAATGACCCAGTGGATTAGGTTCATCCCAATCATCATAAAAATCCTTTCCTCCGTCAAATATGCCGGCCGTGCTTATATATAAAAGAGGAATGCCTAATTTATTAGCAATAAATACAGCGTTTTCAACACAGGTAGTATTTGTAAGATAAGCATCATCCTGATTTAGTTCACAATATTCCAGATCAGTATGGGCACCTAAGTGGAATAAGTAATCGGGATTAAATGCCTCAACGTCTTTTTTATAAACTTCGAAGTTGCGAAAATCTAAAAAGCTAAGCCAGTTTTCATTTACGTCCTTATCAGTGCACTTAACGTCGTAATTGTCTTTAAAAATGCGATAAAACGCTTCTCCAAGCATTCCACCCGCACCAGCAATGTAAATTCTTTTTTTCATATTAAATGTTTAACCATAATGGCTACATCTGGCAGATGCTTTAAAGTGCGATAAGGCGGTTACACTTCATCCTTCAAATTTACTCTTTTTTTTTTATCCACGCCAGAGTATGCTTTAAAAAAATATATTATAATTTAAGCAAACCTGTTTGATATTTGAAAAAAAACCAAACAACTTGGCACTTTTGGTATAAAATAATCAAAAATATGCTGTTCGGCTATAGTTTTAACAATTACAGATTCGCGCAGCATTTATATTTTTAATACTATTTAAACGACAAAGCCCCTTTGCTATACAGTTGTCAATATTACAATGTTTAAATTATAGTGTAAATACAAGCTACTTTGGATATTGTTTTAAAAGCTTATTAAATATTACCAGCAATATTAAGATTAGTTTTACAACCCCACATTTCAAGGGTGTTTAATTTAATTTCAAAAACAAATTTCGTTGTAATTACTTATCTATTTCTTTGTTGACGTATAGCGTAGTTTCCGCTTCCATATTGGGCATAGCGAATACACCATAAGCAAAACGTTTTTGAATTAAATAATTAAATTTGGGCCATCGGCCATAATATAGCGCGGATATTATAATATAAAAATGAAAGTAGCATTTGTTACGCGATTAAATTTATATACGATCGCCGGCGGTGATACCGTACAAATTGAGCAAACGGCGCGACAGTTAAGGAATTTAGGGGTTGAAGTCGACATCGTCCGCTCGATTGACCCAATACCCTACAAAAAATATGATGTGCTACATTTTTTTGGCATCCCACGACCGGGTGATATGTTGTATCATAGCAGATTAGCAAAAAAACCGTTTGTAATTTCAACCATACATTGTACATATGGCGAGTACTATAAGTACAATCGTGCGGGAGTTGGCGCTTTTTTTTCCTTTATGTCGTCAGACACTATGGAATATTTTAAAACTATAGCCCGTTGGGTGGTAGGTAAAGACCGACGTCCTTCTGTTAACTATCTGCTAAAAGGGCAGCGTAAAACCATTTCAGAGGTTTTAAGAACGGCAAATTTCATTCTTCCGAATTCTGATTCAGAATCATATCGCTTACAGCAACTATACACAAATAATGTTAGGTCAATAACAGTTACCAATGGAATTAATCCTGAAAAGTTTCCCTACGATCCAAACACACTCAGGGACGATAACCTGATAATTTGTGTTGGTCGAATTGAAAATAGAAAAAACCAACTTAACCTTATCAACGCGTTAAACAATACCACTTATAAACTTGTATTAATTGGCGAGCCTTCGGCAAATCAACTTGACTATTATGATCGCTGTCGGGCTGCAGCGGCACCGAATGTGACTTTTTTAAACAGGATACCTCATGATGACCTTGTGATGTATTATCAAACGGCAAAAGTACATGTTTTAGCCAGTTGGTTTGAAACAACAGGCCTTAGCTCATTAGAAGCGGCTGCTATGCGATGTAATATTGTTATCACTGATAAGGGAGATACAAGAGAATATTTCGGCGAAGACGCTTTTTATTGCTCTCCGGAGAATCCGGACAGTATAAGGATTGCCGTTGAGCAAGCTAGCAAGGCCCCGCTCAATGATTCATTAGCCCAAAGAATTATTGCCAACCATACCTGGAGAAAAGCCGCAGAACAAACATTGGAAGCGTATCGTTTGGCAATGTTGTAATTATAATAACGTGATGCCGTTAATGCAATAAGGCTGACGTTTTGATACGATAGTTATGATCGGCGCATCAACAAGATAATATTTTATATTTGTAACAAGTCAATAAACATTTACATGCAAAATAAATACCCGTTTTACATATTTCTTTTTGTTTTAGTTTTTTTATTTAACAATGCTTTTGCGCAAATATCGGATGACAAGATCCGGGGCGCTAAAGCGAGCCAGGTAACTGACGAACAACTAACAGCAGCTTGGGAACAGGCAACCGAACGAGGCATGTCTGAGAAAGAGATATACGAAATGCTTGTTAGTAAGGGTATGGCACCCGCCGAAGTTGAAGAAATAAAGAACAGAGCAACGCTTCTTGGCTTAAATAGTAAAAAGACAAGCGAAAAGGACGCGATACTCAAAGCTGCGAAAAGTAAGATAGATTATACCCGGACAAAGAATGATACTGTTTTAATGCCGAATCTGTATAAAAACATAAAGAGCCAGGACCCGAATAAACTCGAGATATATGGCATGAATATGTTTCAACAGGTTAACCTTACTTTTGAGACCAATTTTTCTGCTGCCACACCTAAAAGTTATGTTTTAGGACCAGGTGACGAGGTAATAGTATTACTAACCGGATTAAATGAAAAGGTTGTACAATCAGTTGTAACGCCTGAAGGTAATTTATATATAGACCAT
>CAMLFI010000279.1 GCA_946479225.1 uncultured Mucilaginibacter sp.
CTATTTAGTTTGGTTTTGCCGAGTGTTAAATAACTTTCGGTCGAAAATGGATTTGCAACAAAATGGTCCAGCAACCGTATGCGGTTCATCAGCCAAATAATCAACTGATCAGCTTTTGCCGCCTTGTCTTTTGATTGGTTGATTAGTTGCGGTAATTGCAGGTGTATACTTTCGGTAGCTGCCCGCAATTTTTCAAGGAAATACCCGGCGGCCTGCTGACTGCGTTCCGCATTAAGTTGCCGGATGAATTTTTCGGCGACATCCGCGATCTCTGTTTGAAAGGTCGGCAGCATGATGTCAAAACCTTTAAGTCGCGTTTTTAGCGGTACGAAATTGAATAGTTCGCTAAGCAGAAACAGGCGATATTGTTCGCGAGCGTGCATCAAACTGTTAGTATCGGGTTTGATCTTTTCGGCTTTTTCATTGAAGCGGGCAACAGCGGGGTCACCAATAATATTGTGAGGAGCAACGGGGTTGCGTAAGACCATGCCACTCAAACTGCGGCATCGGCTTAGCGCGACGTAAGCCTGACCATGAGCGAAAGATTCTGCGACGTCAATTATAGCTTTGTCAAAGGTAAGGCCCTGGCTTTTATGGATGGTGATGGCCCAAGCCAATTTAAGCGGAATTTGCGCGAAACTACCGGCATTGGTTTCTTTTATTTCCTGTTCAGCGGCCTCATATTTTACGTTCGTCCATTCCAGCGCTTCAACTGCAATTTCTTTACTGCCACTTTGCACAAAAACCGTTTTGTCTTCAATACGCGTAATGGTGCCGATCTTACCATTATAAAACAGTTTTTCCGCCGAACTGTCGTTCTTGACGAACATTACCTGCGCGCCAATTTTTAATTTCAGGTTGATTTCGGTCGGGTAGCCGTCTTTAGGAAATTCGCCGCGGATGGTAGCTGTAAATTCAACTTCTTCACTGGTTAAGGCGCTCAGCCATTCCGCGTTGATTTGCTGGGCGATATTATTGTGCGTGGTAAGTGTAATATAAGGATCGTCAGCATCCGGTTTGAAGTCCGGGATATAGCGCTCATTTAATAAAACCAGGCTTTTTTCGCTGAGGCGCTGATTACGTACTTCGTTTAAAATATCAACAAAGGCCTGTTCTTTCTGCCGGTAAACATGATCCAGTTCGATGCGGACATACGGCGCTTTCTGTAAAACCTGGCTACTGAAAAAGTAAGGTGTGTCATAATAAGGCCGTAGGATACCCCATTCCTCGTCGCGGATGATAGGGCTTAATTGGGAAAGATCACCTATCAATAACAATTGGACGCCACCAAAAGGATAGCCGGAACCTTTGATATTTCGCAGGATCAGATCGATCTGGTCAAGCGTGTCTGGCCGCACCATACTCACCTCATCAATGATCAGCAGTTCCAGGTTTTGTAAAAGTTCCCGTTTTTCGGTGCTGTAAAAGCTGTCCTGGCCCAGAGTCCCCGGGATAACCGGGGCAAAAGAAAATTGAAAAAAGGAGTGTATGGTCATGCCGCCCGCATTGATCGCAGCTACGCCGGTCGGAGCTACGATCGCTAGTTTCTTTTGAGAAGTTTGCCTGAGTTTTTGTAAAAAAGTAGTTTTACCCGTACCGGCTTTACCAGTCAGAAACACAACCGTATTCGTACTATCTAAATAATCAGAGGCCAATTGCATGACCGGATTTACTGCCTCCATCTGCGCTGCAATATACGCTAAGATATGCTAATACTATTAGTAAAATTATAAAGGCGGAACGAAATTAGCTTTGCTCGATCTCTTTCAAACTGTCCATCTTTTTGTAAGCCAAAAATCCTTTGATATCCTCAAAATGTTCGCGAACCCGCTGATGTCCAAACTCAAATACCTTTTTTACCAGGCCATCCAGGAAATCGCGGTCGTGTGATACCAAGATCAACGTGCCATCAAAATCCCTAAGCGCATCTTTGATAATGTCCTTGGTCTTCATGTCCAAATGGTTGGTGGGCTCATCCAGTATCAGCAAATTCACAGGCTCCAACAATAGCTTGATCATGGCTAACCGGGTTTTCTCGCCGCCTGATAGCACCTTCACCTTTTTGGTGGTGTCATCGCCGCTAAACATAAACGCGCCCAGCAGGTCTTTGATCTTTACTGTTCCATCGCTTAGGGGGATCTGGTCAATGGTTTCAAACACGGTCAGGTTCTCATCAAGTAAAGCAGCCTGATTTTGGGCAAAGTAGCCGATCTTGGCGTTATGACCTACTTTTAAACTGCCTTCAAAGCTTATCTCGTTCATTATGGCCTTAATCATGGTAGACTTGCCTTCGCCATTTTTACCAACGAACGCAACTTTTTCCCCGCGTTCAATTACCATTGATGCATTTTTGAACACGACATGATCGCCATAGGTTTTGGTCAGATCTTCTACCATTACCGGATATTGGCCGGAGCGCGGCGAAGGCGGGAATTTCAGCCTTAATGCCGAAGTATCTACTTCATCGATCTCGATAATATCCAGTTTTTCCAGCATTTTTACCCGCGATTGCACCTGCAAAGTTTTGGAATAAGTGCCCTTAAAGCGGTCAATAAATTCCTGGTTATCAGCAATAAATCGTTGCTGCTCCTCATAGGCTTTTAATTGATGTACGCGCCTATCAGCGCGGAGTTGTAAATAATGACTGTATTTGGCCTTATAATCATAGATGCGGCCCATGGTTACCTCAATGGTGCGATTGGTAATGTTATCTACAAAAGCACGATCGTGCGAGATGACCATCACCGCCTTGGCTGAATTGATCAGGAAATCTTCCAGCCACTGAATGCTTTCAATATCCATGTGATTGGTGGGCTCATCCAGCAATATCAGATCAGGCTTTTTCAATAGGATCTTGGCCAGTTCTATACGCATTCGCCAGCCGCCCGAAAATTCGGAAGTTTGGCGGGTAAAATCCTTGCGTTCAAAGCCAAGGCCTTTAAGTACTTTTTCTACCTCGGCATCATAATTGGTTTCTTCTACGGTATAAACCTTTTCACTCAGCTCTGATACCCTTTCTATTAGCTTCATGTAGTCGTCACTGTCGTAATCGGTACGAATAGTAAGTTGCTCATTTAACTCCTCCAGTTCCTTCTCCATTGCATTGGCCTCGGCAAAGGCCTTCATGGTTTCTTCAAAAACTGTGAGCTTGTCTTCGGTAAGCAAATGCTGCGGTAAATAAGCTATCACTGCCTCTTTAGGGCCCGTAACGCTGCCGGTGGTAGGTTTGGTCTCACCGGCAATTATCTTAAGTATGGTGGATTTGCCGGCACCATTTTTCCCCATTAAGGCTATCTTATCGTTCTCGTTGATAGGGAAGGTAACATCACTAAACAGGGTGGTTCCGCCAAACGAAACGGAAATGTTATTTACATTGATCACAGTATGCTAATATTGAATTGAGCGGCAAAGATAAGAGATATTAGCGCCAGCCCAAATCAGGGTGTTCCGTTTCACGTGTATATGAAAACATGTGAAACGAAATGAAACGCTTTTTTTTATAATTATTTGATAGTTAACATCTTAAACTTTTGGATGAAACAAAGTGTCCATAGGACTCCTTCGGAGAAACTACTTATTCGTCAGGAAGATTAGCTGTGAATTTTGTTTAAATTGTTGATAATTAGGTGTTTGTGAAATGGTGGATTTGTTTCAGGGTGAAACGCTTTTTTAGGGGATGTAATCTATGGTCGATGGAACATGTGCCATTGTTTGTATTGATCCTTCACTATGACTCTTCAACCATGCACTATCGACTGTTTTGGTACAACAAACTGCGTCAAAAACGGCACGTTCTCGCGCGTTTTGGGATGTTTTAAGATGTTTATCAGGGGTGCCACAAGCGGGACGCTTGCGGGAGCGGGGGGAACACCGGCAAGATATTCATTATCATTCTTTCCTTCATTTATAGGATATTTTATATGAATCTTCTTGCGCCAAAAGCGCTTGCGTATTATCTCAATAACACTTATCTTGCGGCCACTTGCACGGGGTGCTTTTGCTGAAAAGCAGGGCTGAGATGATACCCGATAAACCTGATACGGATAATACCGGCGTAGGGATGCATGGCCAGGATTGTTTATCAGCAGCGTTGTTTGCCGTTCAATAGAAAGCCTTGTTTCAGCTACGTCCCCTGTAGCAGCGAAGCAAGGCTTTTACATTTAACACCTTTTGAAAATGGAATTGAAGCAACACGGGGATTTTGGCCTGATGACCGGGAGCCTGGCCAACTGGCAGGGACGAAAAGAGTGGTTTTTCAACCGCGAACACACCGATACTTACGAGCAATGGTACGAAGGACGCTATAAGCGTGCAGAAGTGTGGCAAAAGAAAGTAATGGCGCAGCTATTGGGTAAAGACGCACGGGTAAGGGAGTTACTGGAGTTCGGCTGCGGCACCACCCGTTTTACCCGCTGGTGGCACGAAATAGGCATTGACGCTACAGGTGGCGATATCTCGCCTTTTATGCTGGGCCAGGCGGTACATTTATTTAAAGGGGACCTGGTGAACGGAGACTCACTCTT
>CAMLFI010000280.1 GCA_946479225.1 uncultured Mucilaginibacter sp.
TAAGGCATCACAGCAAAGGCATGGGAGATCTTTACTCCATCACCATTGCATCAGTTTTTGGGCTTCATTTAATGACAATGTCATCCAACCTCCTGTCGGTATATCTTTCTATAGAGATGGTTTCTATCGCATCATACCTAATGGTGGCATATCGCACAGAAAACGCTTTTAGTGCAGAAGCAGGTTTAAAATACGTGTTGTTTGGCGCCGCCGCATCGGCCATTATGTTGTATGGCATATCATTATTGTATGGCTTAAGCGGCACATTGGGTTTATTTGATGCCGGTTTTATTGAAGGGTTAATTAAAGCCAATGCAGTGGCGGTGTCATTTGCTATTGTACTTATTCTGGTAGGTATCGGATTTAAACTCTCGTTTGTTCCCGCCCATTTCTGGGTACCCGATGTTTACCAGGGGGCACCTACACCGGTTACTGCCTACCTTTCAACGGTACCTAAAATTGCCGCCTTTGGCCTGCTCATTAATTTTTTAACACCTTTTATATCTTCCGAAGGTTGGAAATCCTTTGATTTTAGGGTGGCGCTTTCAGTCATCGGTATAATTACCATGATAGCAGGAAATTTTGCAGCGGTTATGCAAAAAAATGCGAAGCGGATGCTGGCTTATTCAAGTATCGGCCATACAGGGTTCGCTTTAATGGCCATTGTGACTTTTAGTGTAGAAGGTATCAATACATTAACATTTTATTTAGCTGTTTATGCAATAGCAAATATTGCTGCACTTGCCTTGGTTAGTTATTTTGAACATATAACCGGCTCTGATGATATCGAAAATTACAAAGGTTTAGGGTTTAAATATCCCGCGGCATCAGTTTGCTTCGTAGTTATCCTTATTTCTTTGACAGGTTTGCCTGTAACCGCAGGTTTTAACGCTAAACTGTTGGTTTTTTCTTCCGTTTATGGCGTGTATCAGCAAAATGGTAATATTTTCTTGCTGTTATTAACTATAACGGGTGCATTAACAACTGTAGTGTCACTATTCTATTACATAAAAATACCACTTAATCTTTTCTTGAAACGTTCAGAAATTATTGATGCTCCCGCTGCTCCGCGTAATCTGTTGGTATTGGCTATAATTGTTGCTGCGGCACTTGTAGTTTTTGGTATTTTCCCTTCGGCTATTGTAAATTTTTTATAAAAAATCCCTTTTTTGTTAACATTTATCAATAAAGTTTCAATTTTATTTCATTTGTATGTGATATAAATCATAATTTCAGCCAATTTTTAAATTTTAATTACAATTATTAATGAAGCGTTACTTTCCTTTTATTCTGATACTGGTCGCGCTGGTATTAACATTCCTTTTTCCTTCTGTTGAGGTAGATAAAACAGCAAATTCTTCTTATAATACCGGCGATATTGCCTGGATGCTGATGTCTACCGCACTTGTTTTGATCATGACACCCGGCCTGGCTTTCTTTTACGGCGGTATGGTCAATAAAAAGAATGTTATTTCTACCATGCTGCAAAGCGTGGTCTGCATGGTTATCATCACCGTAATGTGGGGAATATTTGGTTTCAGTTTAGCTTTTGGCGATAGTATAGGCGGAATAATAGGCAATCCATCAACATTTTTTATGATGAAGGGCATGCTTAGCAACAACACATGGCCTTTGGCACCTACAATACCGTTGCTGTTATTCGCCATGTACCAGTTAAAATTCGCCATTATTACCCCGGCGCTTATTACCGGAGCATTTGCCGAGCGTATCCGCTTCAATTCTTATATACTGTTTCTTTGCCTTTTTAGCATATTTATATTTTCGCCTTTGGCGCACTCTACCTGGCACCCTGATGGTATTCTGTTTAAATTAGGTGTATTAGATTTTGCCGGTGGTACCGTTGTGCATATGTCTGCCGGCTGGGCAGCGCTTGCATCAGCTTTATATCTTAAAAAACGGAATGAGCAAAGTCATTCTCCTGCCCGTATCACTTATGTATTAATTGGTACCGGATTATTGTGGTTCGGTTGGTTTGGCTTTAACGCCGGTTCGGCTTTTGGCGCTAATCATTTGGCGGTAACAGCTTTGGCAACCAGCACGACAGCATCAGCAGCTGCAGGCTTAACCTGGATATTTTTCGACATGCTGCGTGGCCGCAAGCCATCAGCTATGGGTACCTGTATAGGCGCTGTAGTTGGTTTGGTAGCTATAACCCCGGCAGCGGGCTTTGTGTCAGTTCCGCATTCATTGGCTATCGGTATTATATCATCAGTGGTAAGTAACCTGGTAGTTGAGTGGCGCACCCGTACATCTATTGATGACACGCTTGATGTGTTCCCTTGCCATGGCGTAGGCGGTATGGTAGGTATGCTGCTTACGGGTGTATTTGCTCACACTAACGTTAACTCGGCTAACACAACCGGAAATGGGTTATTCTTTGGCGAAACCCATTTGTTTCTGATACAATTATTTGCTATGGTTATCGCGTCGGTATTCGCGTTCTTCGGCTCATTGTTGTTGTTGAAAATAACTGATATGATATCGCCTTTACGTGTTTCTAAAGAAGACGAGGTGATAGGCTTAGACATCAGCCAGCATGGCGAAAAACTATAACTATTTCAGTATTTGAAGATCATAGTATTTTAAATCCAAACAAAAAGCCGGTACTATGCACCGGCTTTTTGTTTGGAGCACGTTGGTGCAACCTATCTTATAATGCTTAAATCCCGGTAATAACAGTTTAAACAATTTAATACTATTTAATGACAGTATTGTTAACGCAACTTTACGATAAAGTTATAACTTTGCCCGCTCATTACCAATCATGAGCGATCAGATTAAACATGAATGCGGTGTGGCATTTATCCGCTTACTAAAGCCACTCTCTTATTATCAGCAAAAATACGGCACTGCGCTGTACGGCTTAAACAAACTGTATCTTTTAATGGAAAAACAACACAACCGGGGCCAGGATGGCGCGGGCGTTGCTACCATTAAATTAGATATAGCTCCGGGTAAGCGGTATATAAGCAGGCACCGTTCAATGGCATCAAATGCTGTGGCAGATATTTTTGAATACATACAGAAGAAATTCGCCGATATTCAAAAAGAAATGCCCGAAAAGCTGCAGGATGCCGAATGGTTGAAAGAGCATGTTAGCTTTACCGGCGAAGTTTTATTAGGTCACCTGCGTTACGGCACACACGGAAAGAACAGCATCGAAAGCTGCCATCCGTTTCTGCGCCAAAACAACTGGATGACCCGTAACCTGGTAATTGCCGGCAACTTCAACATGACCAATGTTGATGAGCTTTTGCAGCAGTTATACGACCTCGGCCAGCACCCTAAAGAGAAAGCCGATACCGTTACTGTTTTAGAGAAGATAGGCCACTTTTTAGATACCGAGAACCAAGGCTTGTTTGACCAATACAAACGCGAGGGATTGGATGATAACATGCAGATCAGCAACCTTATCGCCAATGATATGGACGTGGCTAAGATCCTCACTAAATCTGCCCGTAACTGGGATGGTGGTTATACCATTGCAGGTATCTTCGGGCATGGTGATGCGTTTGTGATGCGCGATCCGGCTGGTATCCGTCCGGCGTATTATTATTATAATGACGAGATAGTGGTGGCGGCATCTGAACGACCAGCCTTGCAAACCGCATTTAATATTCCCATTGATGACATCAAAGAGATAAAGCCTGGTCATGCCCTTATTGTTAAAAAGAATGGCAGGATCAGCGAGGACATGTTTAGCGAACCACAGGAAAGAAAAGCCTGTTCGTTTGAGCGGATCTATTTCTCTCGTGGCAGCGACGCATCTATCTACCGCGAACGCAAGCAGTTAGGTCGCTTGCTTTGCCCGCAGATATTGGACGCCGTTAATCATGATATCAAGAATACTGTATTCTCTTACATCCCGAACACTGCCGAGGTGGCCTTTTATGGAATGGTTGAGGGCGTACACAAATACATAAAAAAATACCAGCGCGACAGACTGCTCAACCGCGAAGACAAGATAAGTGAAGAAGAACTAACTGAGGTGCTATGTATGGCGCCACGCGTTGAGAAAATAGCTATCAAGGACGTAAAACTCCGCACCTTTATTACGCAGGATGCCGACCGCAGCGAAATGGTAGCCCACGTTTACGACAGCACCTACGGCCTTATAAAGAATGGAACAGATACGCTGGTAATATTGGACGACTCCATTGTTCGGGGAACAACATTGAAGCAAAGTATCCTTAAAATTCTGGATAGGTTAGGTCCTAAAAAGATCATCGTGGTATCGTCTGCTCCGCAGATACGCTATCCTGATTGTTATGGCATTGATATGTCGCGGATGGGTGAGTTTGTGGCTTTTGAGGCAGCTATAAGCTTGCTGAAGGAGCAGGGCAAAGACAGTGTTATAGTGGACACCTATCAGAAATGTAAAGCAAGCGATTTACTGCCTAAAGAGCAGGCCAGCAATTACGTTAAGGCCATTTACGAGCAATTTACAGATCAGCAGATATCAGACCGTATAGCGCAGATCATTACGCC
>CAMLFI010000281.1 GCA_946479225.1 uncultured Mucilaginibacter sp.
ACCACCGAGATCTACACTCTTTCCCTACACGACGCTCTTCCGATCTGAAGCTTTTTGCAAAAACCGACAAGCTGTTTGTTAAGCAGTTTGAAGAGGAAACAAATCTGCGTTGCTATTTATTGCTTGATTCATCGTCATCTATGAATTTCCCTGAACAGGGATTAAATAAGCTGCAATTCTCTATCTATGCCATTGCCTCGTTAATGTACTTGTTTAAAAAACAGCGCGATGCTTTTGGATTGTGCACATTTTCTGATAAGATAGACAGCATGAGCCATGTTAAATCAGCTTCAACGCACCTCTTCTATCTTTATGCCCAACTAGAAAAACTATACAAGGAGCCTAAAACCAACACTGCTACCAATATAGCCGAAGTACTGCACCATGTTGCCGAGCAGGTGCATCAGCGATCGCTTATTATTATTTTTAGTGATATGCTGGAGAATAATATGGATAATACCAAATTACAGGCACTTTTTGCGGCCATACAGCACTTAAAATATAACAAACACGAGGTGGTTATATTTAACGTGAACGACAAGCAAAAGGAGATGGATTTTAACTTCGATAACCGTCCGCATCATTTTATTGATATGGAAAGCGGCGAGGAAGTAAAAGTTCATCCAGGCAAGATCCGCCAGGCGTATCAAACATCATTACAGCATTACCGCAAAGAACTTGAACTAAAATGCGCCCAATATCACATTGATATTATTGATGCCGCTGTACAGGATGGTTACTACGATATTTTAAGATCGTATCTCATCAAAAGGAATAGCATGATCTAAAGAGATCACCCCTTAGGAGCAAATTATGCGCGGTGACCTCTTGGATGTCCGTTTTTGTAATTCAGGAAGTCGCGATTGGGCTCGTAGTGATTTTCTGCGGTAAACGGTTTCTCAAACAAGTCAGCGGTGAGATCTTCCCTCACAAAAAAAGCGTTAGTGCCGGTAAATACGCAACCAACCAGGTTATAACCCTTGCTCTTTCCAAGTTGTTCTAATGCCAATAACGAAGCGCCAAAATACGTTGTGCCATCCCACATGCGTTTAGCATCGTATTTAACTACAAAATGACTATCCGGCGGAAAAATAGCATTATATTCAATTGCCACCACCCTTGGCTTGTAATTAGTAATGGCTTCCCAAACGTAATAGGTGTTATAATCAATATCAATTGATAACAAGTCCAGGTCAACAGGGACATCCGCACTTTTAAAAATTGACTCAATATTTTCTGCGGTAATGAATTGTTCTTTTACTGTGATCCTTCCATCCTTAATAAAATCACTAAAACGGGCATTGATCTTTTTTATATCCTCAGAATTTCCATCAATCCATAACCCTTTCCATTCCTTATAAAGCAAAAGTAGCGAGTTAGTTTCCAATCCGTCAGTTACACCAAACTCAACAAAATATTTGTTCGTGGTACCTATCCGGTTAAATATTTCCTGTATAATCCCGTCCTCCCCGTTTTGCGAGAAGACCTGGTATTCGCTTTTATTTAAGCGCTTGTTGTTAGCGTATTTGGGGTTGTTGTGTAAGTGTTCCGAAAAAAATTGTGTAACCTGAATACCCCTATCGGCATTTTTTTGAGCAATAACAATATTGAGGATATCCCTAATCTGCCTGATTCTTTTGATAAAATTTAATCCCATAATTTATGATAGGTAGTTCGGGGCCAAAGTAGAGAAAAAAGTTGAAAAATATAGCTTATTGCATTTTGCCGGGTAAGTGATACATTAGTATCAAAAAGCAAATCACATTGTCAACTGTAACATCAGCTTAATGCTTTAATCTAAACTTAAAACAAATACTATGCGTTACTTTTTGTGCATCATCTTTCCTCCGCTTGCCGTTTTAACAACCGGACGCATCGGCGCGTTTATACTAAGTATTATATTAACAATATGCTTATGGGTGCCGGGCGTTATCCACGCCATATTAGTTACCAACGATTATTACGCTGCCCGCCGCCACAGGCAACTGGTTAGGGTAGTGCGTAGTAGTCATTAAAGCAGCTTTTTTACCATCCTCTTACTACTAATTATTGGCTAAAAAACATCCGGAACGATGTTGGTTATATATATTTGTTGTAACCAATAAAAACTAAAATGAAAGTTAAGTCAATTATAACAGGCCTGCTGTTATTCTCCGTAGTATTTGCTTATGCGCAGGACGCTAAACAAATACCGCTATACCCTAACGGTGTACCCAACTCAAAAAAAGGTCCGGCTACGTATATTGAACAGGATGCCGCCGGCAGAGTGACGAAGGTGACTGAACCTACTCTTATACCTTTCATCCCTGAAAAAGGGACCGCGAACGGAACAGCGGTAATAATTTGCCCCGGCGGTGGTTACGGCTTTTTAGCCATGAGCGGCGAGGGGTACCCTGTTGCAAAAGAATTCAATAAAATTGGCGTTACTGCATTTATATTAAAATACCGCTTACCCAGCGACGATATAATGAATGATAAAAGCATTGGCCCGCTGCAGGATGCGCAGGCGGCTATGGCTTTGGTACGGTCGCGCGCTGCTGAGTGGGGCCTAAATCCTAATCGTATAGGCATTTTGGGCTTTTCGGCCGGTGGGCACCTGGCTTCAACAGAGGGCACACATTTTGATAAACCTGTGATTGAAAATAAAGGCGTTAGCCTTCGCCCGGATTTTATGATACTGATATATCCCGTTATCACTTTTGGCGAGCTTGCACACGGTGGTTCTAAAAGAGGTTTGATTGGCTCCACGCCTACGCAGGACAAGGTTGATCTGTATTCGAACGAGAAGCAGGTAACAGCCAATACGCCAATGACATTCATAATCCATGCACAGGATGATACCACCGTTCCGGTACAAAACACGTTGATGTTTTTTGACGCGCTGGTAAAAAATAAAGTACCGTCAGAAATGCATATTTATCCTGCCGGTGGCCACGGCTTCGGCATAAACAACCGTAAAAGCAAAGAAAACTGGTTTGATTGGTGCAAAGGCTGGATGGATACCAATGGTTTGCTAACGGCAGCTAAGTAAGTAATTGTATTATTAAATACACTGTTATGCAACCTAGATTTCTAACCATTTCTTCAAAAATAATTGCCGGCCAAAGGCTTAACATGTCGTTCAGTCAAAACAAAACCGGCCTTTTATGGCAACGTTTTATGCCGCGTCGGGCCGAAATGAAAAACCCGGTCAATTCGTTGTTTTACTCACTTGAAGTATATCCCCCCGGTTTTTTTGACGATTTTAAACCAACCAATGAATTTGAAAAATGGGCGGGAGTTGAAGTTAGTGACAGTTCTGAACAGGCTGCAGGTATAGAACTGCTTACAATCCCTTCGGGTGAATATGCAGTTTTTACCCACCACGGCCCCGCAAGCGCGGGCCCTAAAACCTATCAGTACATTTATGGCGTTTGGTTACCTAATTCTGATTATATAATTGATAACCGCCCGCATTTTGCCTTAATGGACGAAAAATATAAACATGAAGAGCCCGACTCGGAAGAAGATATTTATATACCCGTAAAACCGCGCTAAATTCACTGATCCAAGGGTGATCCAAAGTGATCCAAAATGATCCAAAAAAGCGTCAATTTTACCAGTTCACAACTATTTGATAATGAGAATATTATAGTACATTTATAGTTAACTTTACTGAATAAAAGTAGTTTTAGGTTAAAAATACAACTAATTAATAATCAATATATTACGAAATTTTTTATCTTACTTTTTTCTGTAACGCATTTTTTTTGGATCACCTACCGCGCTGAAATTTAATTTTACTGTAACTATTTAATGGGTAATAACGTCCTAATAAAAAACCAACAACAACTATGAAAATAAACTTTAAACTGATATTGGCCGCAGCTATGTTAATAAGCTCAGGCACCTCATTTGCTAAGCCTGTTAAACCGGCTCACGCACGTTTTGCAAATATTGAAGACCGCAAAGTTTCAGACTTTAAAGGTATCAGCATATCGGGGTCATATGATTATTATATAAAACAGGGTTCAGGCAACACGGTACGAGTTGAAGCGCCTGCCAAGCTGTTACCGTACATAATTACCGAGGTTAAAGGTGGCGTATTAAATGTTTATACTAAAAGCCACACTAACTGGGGCAGCCTGTTTAACAACGAAAAGATAGCTGTTTACATCACAGCCAGAGACATTAACAGCATACAGTTTTCAGGCTCTGGCGATGTTTATTTTAAAGAAGGAATAAACAGTACGGATATGCGCGTTACCATGAGCGGCTCCGGCGATCTGACCGGCAAAATTACCGCCACCTCGGTAGAGTGTTCCCTCAGCGGATCGGGTGACCTAACGCTGTCTGGCCGAGCAGAAAACGCCAAAATAAAATTATTTGGCTCGGGCGACTTATCTGCCCGCGAGCTGCAAACCGTTAATACCTATGTTGAAGTTGTAGGATCGGGCGGTGCCAGCGTAAACACTACCGGAAGTCTGAATGCAAAGCTATCAGGCTCGGGTGATATTAATTAC
>CAMLFI010000282.1 GCA_946479225.1 uncultured Mucilaginibacter sp.
GCCAGGTATTGTAAGCAGCCAGTATGTTTTGGGTGCCGTCATAATTGTTTGAAGAGGCAGTGCTTGATCCATTAACAGCGCCGTATTGAAAATCGCTTCCGTTATTTCTTAAAATTCCCTTTACGCCGGCCTCAACTAACCATTTTTTAAATCCGCGTACATAATCAACCTGCAGGGTCTGTTCTAAGGTATTGGTCTTATTGTCTTGCTGCTGATCCGGCGCTAAATAATTTGTCCGGTTGGTTAGCAACTGTAGCGTATTATTACTGCCATTATAATTCATATAACGGTAGGAGAAAGTGAGCAACTTTGCTTTATCGCGTTTAAAACCTAATTGATAATTTAAAGAAGCGTCAATGCTTTTACCGCTACCGGTGCTTGTATTCGCCAGATTGTATCCTTGCAAAACACCTGGCCCCCCACTCAACACAGAATTTTGAAAAACATCTCCATTTGACCTATTCCCACTAATGTTAAATTGCGCCGTTAACAGGCTAAGCGAATCTATCTCATAGCTTATTTCCGTACCAAAATAAGCGCTTTTTCCCTCGGTCTTCGTTGTGCCCCGCTGAACGAGATTGATGGGGGTATTTTCTGTTGTGTTGCGTGCATTTAAAGTTTCAGTTTGAGGCGTGTTGTTAAAGCTTGCACCGCCGAAAGTAGATACCCCCAATTTTCCTTGCTTAAAGTTAAACGTAGTACCCAACCCCGGACCGGCAGGATAGCGGCCATTTAAGTTTACCGTTCCGTTGTAACCGCTGCCTGTTATTTTGTTGGTGATGATATTGATTATCCCTCCTAAACCGTCGGCATCATATTTCGCGGGCGGTGTGGTTATCACTTCAATACGCTGTATGGTTGATGCCGGCATGCTGCGCAATATATTTTTCGCGTCCCGCTCCATCATACCCGATGGTTTGCCGTTAATAAATATCTTATAACTACTGTTTCCTTTTAACAGTATGTTTTCGTTAGCATCAACAGAAATAAACGGAACTTTACGCATCATCTCCAGCACGTTACTTACTTTGCTTTCCGGGTCGGCTTGCAGATCGTAGCTCAGGCGGTCAATTTCCTGCTTAACAATCGGTCTGTCTGCTTTTATGGCTATCTCTTTTAAGTTATTAACCAGCACTTCCATACTGATAACGCCTAAATCCGTATTAGCTTTTGAAGCATCCGCAACATCCACAGCTATTGTTTTATTTTGATAGCCCACATTAACCAACACCAGGCTATACTTTGAACGTGGAATACCCATAAAGGTAAAACTGCCATCTGTTTTAGTAACCATTTGTTTAACAACAGCATTTTTATCGCTTTTTAATATAACCGTGGCATATGCCATGGGTTGTTTGGTGGTCACGTCGACCACTTTTCCGCCTACAGAATAAGTAGCAGGAACTTGTGCCAGCAGATTTAAGCTGATTGCAAATAATGCAAGCACAAGCGTAAATATTTTTTTATTTATTGATTTCATGATAAAGTTTTTTGGCAAAAAGAGTTCCCGTAGGCAGCCTTAAGGCGCTCTTTATATTTAAAAAGAAAAATTTGTTAAGGGCCTTTTATGCTATAGATAAACCGCATAAAGGCCTGTGAAGGTTATTGTTTGGTTTGTTTTTGAACCACAAAAAAGGCAACTATAAGGCTGATGCCGCCGAACAAAAATACCATTGATGTGTAGGCAAAATTTTCGTCTACTGCCCCAAAATCATATAATAAGTAACCGGCTATTGTACCTGCTGCTATTCCTAAACAGATAATACCATATTTTAACAGGTTGATATTATCAACCGCTTTAAACGGCGATACCATATTCTTCTCTAAAATGGCCATCCTTTCGCGGTGGCGTGATACCAGGTAAACATATATTAAACCGAATACTGCTGCGAATAATACAATTGATACTATCGCGTCTCTTACAACTTCTAATCCCATGATTTTATTTTTAAAGGTTATTATTAAATTAATTACCCCCATATGAGTGAAATTTTAAACCAGCGGTTACAAATTATAAATTATTTTATTTGTAACCGTGCCGCCCGTTTTTCACTCTTATGTGTGCATGAAGCATATAGAGGACCAGTTTTATTTAGATAAGATTTTAAACGGCGATCCGGCTTCATACGCGTTCCTTGTAAATAAATATAAGGATATGGTTTACAGCATTGCCATTAAAATATTGCGCGATGCCGATGACGCGCAGGACCTTGCCCAGGAGTGCTTTATAACCGCCTATCAGCAATTGCGTAAATACCAGGGGCGTTCTAAGTTCTCCACCTGGTTGTATACCATAGTGTACCGCGCGGCTGTTACACAGTTGCGCCAAAATAAACTGGATACTACCTTTATTGGTGATAGCGTTAACGAGGTATCAGACAGCGCCAATAACCAGTTTGACCAGCTGCAATCAAAACAAGTGTGGCAGCAGGTGCGTATAGCTATTGACAAGCTACCGCAGACCGAAGCTTTATTGGTAACTTTATATTATATAAATGATCTGCCGATAAAAGAGATCCAGGAGATCACAGGCCTGTCAAAACCAAATGTTAAGATCAAACTGTTCAGGGCCAGGAAAAAGCTGGAGCATGAACTGGCGTTTTTGTTGGATGATAAAATGAAGGTGAGCAATGAGCAGGAATAAGAAAGATATTTTTAGAGAGGTTATCAGCAAAGCGGAAGTTCAAAAGCCTGCTGATGATATGGCCAACCTGGTTATGCAGCAAATTACTGCTGCAAGCCAGGATGAAGTCGCTATCAACCCGGCTTTAAAAACTCTATTGCAACGTCACGCTGCTGACGCTACACCCATGGCCTTTACCCGCAATGTTATGGCGCAGGTTAACCCACCTTCTGCCCAAATAGTTTACGCTCCGTTGATATCAAAGAAAGCATGGTTTATCGCTGCATCAATATTGGGAGTGTTGGTAATACTAAGTGTTTTCGGCGGTTCCGGGCAGCATGCTATTGCCACCAGTATCGGGGGTAACACCATAAAACAAATTAACGCAATGCCCTCCGTTTATATAATAACTCTAACATTTGGCGGTCTGTTGCTGGTAGTTGAGCATTTGATTTCTAGTCGTTTTAAGTTGAGCAAGTAATAAAGTGGCTCAGGTGGTTCACCCTGGCTCTGAGCCACCCCCTTTCTACTTCTCCACCTTACTTATCCAATCCTTTACAGCATCGCGCAGGGCCTGCTCCTTTTGCAAAACCTCATCCATGCCGGCAATATAAAGCAACCTGCGTCCGTCGGCATAATCACCTGTAAGCAGTCCGTTGGCGTTATCAATCTTTGCTCCACTCGGAAAAACCATCATTATGCGCTTATGTAGGTTCATTACAATAATGTGCCGCTTGTATTCTTTGGGATCAAAGGGCTGCATTTCACCGGTATAATAAAAGCTTGGCGCGTTCCATTTAATTTCTTCGGATATATCGGGGTCGGTATCCAGGATGATCTGTCGTAACTTCTCTACTATGGGGCCAACCGTTTCGTCCAGCTGTGCTATGTTGGCCGATACTGCCTCGCTTCCGGTTAATTTAACAGCCTTTGCCATGTTAACGCTTCGGTTTTGCTACCCTGGTTGGTGTATCAGTGCCTGCCACAATGCCGCGCGAACTTAAGGCAATAGCCTTTATAGTTGCGGTAATATTTTTTACATCCAACGAACTGAACTCATCCTTTACAGTATGGTAGAGTTTATCAATATCTATCTGATCTGTTGAGATAGTATGCGCCGGAACGCCTAAAATGGCGAGGGAGGCGTTATCACTGCGGTAAAAAAGCTTTTGTGCAGGATAAGGATCCTGATAAAAAGTAAAGTCGGTTCCTTCCAGGTTTTTTTGCAAAATGGGCCCAAAACTTGATCGCTCAAAACCGGTTATAAACGCAGAGTTTGGGCCAAATTTTGACGCTTTGCCAATCATCTCAATGTTGAACATAGCTATCACTTTATCCGGATTGATCACTTTAGAGAAATACGTGGAACCCAGGCCTCCCATTTCTTCTGCAGTAAAGGCAACGAAAATCAAAGTGCGGGCATTGTTATCCAATTTCTTAAAGTACTTAGCTAAGGCAATAACGGCGGTGGTACCCGAAGCATCATCATCCGCGCCATTGGCTATGCTGTCACTTTCCATTGGCTTATCAATCCCTAAATGGTCGTAATGGGCAGAGAATATTACATACTCATCCGGCTTGCTTTTTCCCGGCAGTACACCCACCACATTAAAAAACGGGCTCGACGTCACCTTCGAGTAATCTATATTGACTCCCGGAAGAACCTGTACCGGACCCAACACTTTTGGATCAACAACCTGCCTAAAACCGGTAGCGCCTTCAAGCGGCTTTAAGCCTATACTTTTAAACTCGCGTTCAATAAACTGAGCAGCCTTTTCAATGCCTGGTGTAAAAGTTCCACGGCCCTGCATATCGTCAGCCGAGAGCGTTTTCACAATACGCTTAACCTGCCGTTCCTTTATCAGTTTA
>CAMLFI010000283.1 GCA_946479225.1 uncultured Mucilaginibacter sp.
CCTATGGTGCAATAGCCAACTACCTGGGCACCAAAGGTTCATCCCGTATGGTTGGATATGCAATGCAGGCAGCAGGAACGGCCAATCCACCGGTACCCGCTCATCGTGTTGTTAACCGCCAAGGCTTATTAACAGCAAAATTTCATTTTGGTGGCGATACCATGCAACGTTTACTGGAAGCCGAAGGGGTAAAAGTAAAAGACGATCAGGTACAGGATTTTAAAACTGTTTTCTGGGATCCTGCCATCGAACTGGCCTTATAAAAACGTTATTCACGGTCCTTGTAAACGCCAAATAACTCGTTGATAGCTTTCTCACGGTAGTCGAAAATTTTGTCTATCTCTTTCCTAACCAATATTTTGTTGGCCAATCTGCCTATAAATCCATACGGAATAGCATAGTTTAAAATGTCCGTCATTTGTACGCCACCCTTAATTTCTTTAAAGTGGTGCTCGTGGTGCCATATAGCATAAGGGCCAACCCGCTGCTCGTCTACAAAATATTTATGGTCTTTTACCTGGGTTATCTCGGTCATCCAGTTGAGTTTAATACCCAGTAAAGGTGATACCTTATAGGTGATTATCATGCCCGGATAGATGCGGTCATCGGCTGCATAAACAGATGTTACCTTAAAGGCCATCTGCGGCGGCGTTATCTTTACAAGGTTTATGGGCGATGTAAAAAAATCCCAGGTTTCGGCTAAAGGGATCGGAAGTTTCTGCTCAAATTTAAGATGGTATGTTTTCACGCCCGAAGCTGCTCAAAAAGTCAGCCACGAATAGCCTCAAAGCTAAAAAGCATCAATGTTAATTTTATTAAATATATTTATTCGCTAAAACCCTTGTCATGGAGATAATTTACGTCCTGTTTTTGTTGATCATCATAATTTTGCTTGTAACCATAAAAAATGGGTTACAGATAAGAACAGACGATCTTGAGGCACGAATTCTTGACCTACAACGTTTAATAAAACAGACTGCCGCGGCGAAACCTCCTGTTGAAGTTGAAAGGGCGAAAGCGCCCGAGCCGATAAGGCAACAACCCGAAATAAAACCAGAGCGGCCGCCTGTAATTGCTGCCCCTATTGCCCCGCCACGAAGAGTTATAGATGAGGGGGTAAAAGAAACAAGGGTTGAACGCCCCACACCTGCATTTACGCCGCCTGATTATAGACAGCCTGAACCTGAGCTTTCTTTTTTTGAACGGCATCCTGATTTGGAAAAGTTTATCGGCGAAAATCTTGTGAATAAAATTGGTATAGCCATACTGGTGCTTGCTATTGCCTTTTTTGTTAAATACGCAATTGATAACAACTGGGTAGGGCCTGCCGGACGGGTAGGCATTGGGGTGCTTTGCGGAAGTATTCTGATAGGCATCGCACACCGGCTCAGAAATTCTTATAACGCATTTAGTTCTGTACTGGTTGGCGGTGGTATTGCAGTGCTGTATTTTACCATTACGCTGGCTTACCACCAGTTCCATTTATTTGATCAAACCGTATCATTTATCATTCTTATTGTAATTACGTGTTTTGCCGTTGCGCTTGCGTTGTTGTACGACAAGCAAGAGCTCGCGGTGATAGCGCTGGTTGGTGGCTTGTCCAGTCCTTTTATGGTGAGCAGCGGTCACGCTAATTACAGCGCCTTGTTTATTTACCTGGTGGTTTTAAACTCGGGTTTACTCATCATCGCATATAACAAAGCCTGGCGGATATTAAATATCTCGGCATTTGTTTTAACGGCTATTATAACAGCCGGAGTGGTTTACAGCCTTTCAGCAAGTTCTTACTCAACCGGCCTGGTGTACTGCAGTATACTTTATCTGCTGTTCTTTGCCATAAATGTTGCCAATAATGTCCGCGAGAACAAAAAATTCATCACGTCTGATTTTACCATATTGCTTGCCTGCAATGCCTTGTATTTTTCGGCAGGATTGTATTTGCTTGATGCTATGGATAAGCGACATCTACAGGGCTTGTTTTGCGCCGTTTTAGGTTTTGTTAATCTTGTACTATCGTTCCTGCTCTTTCGGAACCGCAAGGTTGATAACAATATTTTATACTTACTTATTGGTATAACATTAACCTTTATTTCTTTGATCGCGCCTATACAGCTCCACGGGCACGCCATAACCTTGTTTTGGGCTGCAGAGGCTGTTTTGTTGTACTGGCTATACCAACGTTCGCAGATAAAGTTAATGCAGCTTGCTGCATTGCTTATATGGCTAATTATGGCAATGAGCCTTGCAATGGATTGGTTTACGCTGTACCTTGATCAGTTTAACCACTTCCCGGTAATTGCCAACAGAGGCTTTATTACCACTATAGTTGCGGCACTAAGCTCTTACCTGCTATACCGCCTGATGCAGAACGACGAGGACAATACTATCTATGGCTTTAGCATACCGCTGCTTTTGTACAGGAACGTAGCATTTATGCTGCTTTTTATGGCAGGCTTATTAGAAGTTAATTTGCAGTTCTCAAGCCGATACGAGGGCACGGGATTGAATATTTTATACCTGATGCTTTACATCCCCGCATTTGTTTACGTTTTCTACATGCTGTCAAAAAAGGCGGCGGGGTTAAAACTTAGCTGGCAATTAGCAATGGGGCTATTAAGCGTGTGTGTTTTAATTGAGCTTATGTTTAGCGGAGCTATATTTCAGATACAGGCTGATATACTTACGGGTAAGGCCATACCGAACAGTCATTTTATAGCGCAATGGGTGTCTGCTTTGTTTGTTGCACTGATATTTTATGAATTGGTAAATCTTATAAGGACAAACTTATCCCATCTTCCATTTGCCGCCTGGATCACTTCCGCCGCCATTGTGTTATTTTTAAGTTTGAACGTTTGCCTGGCGATAACTGCCATGTTTTATACCCCGGCAACAACAATTTATGAGCTGCAGACTGTTTATATAAAGGTTGGTCTGCCTATTTTATGGAGCGCGTTATCGTTTGCTTTGATGTGGTTGGGCATTCGTTATAAAGCGCAAACGTTACGTATCATATCTTTAACCTTGTTTAGTATTACGCTGATAAAACTGTTTGTGTTTGATATACGCAACATACCGCCCGCAGGTAAAATAGCAGCGTTCTTCTGTCTGGGTGTTTTGCTGCTTATCGTATCGTTCATGTATCAAAAAGTAAAAAAAATAATTGCTGATGATGGGGACGCGCATAATGAAATTTAAAAGCAAACTATTTACGCTAGGCTTAATATTGAGTTGTTTTACCCTGTTTGGTCAACAAAATATTAAACACACTTTTCAACCAAACTTTAAATACCGGGCAAGTCTGGGAAAAGTTGATAGTTCTCGAATGTATAAAATTTACCTGACGCCCAACGTCTTTTCAAAATTGGAAACCAAGTATGGTGATGATTTCAGGTTAGTTGATAAAAACAACGAATTTGTAACTTTTATTTACAGTCCGCTTATCCCCATGCGACCACGCCTTGTAAACTTACCGCAGGTTTCGTCGGCAGTTAACACGTCCTCATTGGCAATTTTCCAAAACAGTGAAAATCTTGTTTTGGATCACGTCGATCTGAAGATCCGCAACAATTCAGTCGTCAGGAGCCTTAATTTATCCGGCAGCGACGATTTACAAACTTGGTACGCCATCACAGATAATGAGCCGGTTTCAAAAGAAACTTATAATGACAATGAGGATGGCACGTTTAAACACACCATTAACTTCCCTTCAAGCAACTATAAATTTTTTAAAGTTGAACAGGTTGATAAAAAGCTAAAACCTATCTCCGTATTGTCAGGCAGTATATTTTTGCAAACCCCTCCTTCAAAACGGTACGATACTACCTCGGTAAGAATTATTTCGCAAAAAGATAGCGATGATGTTAGTGTGGTGCGTATTGTGTTAAACAAAAAGATTAGCTCAAATAGATTACAGCTGGTGTTTGATGGCGATAAATATTACCGTCGTAACATTGCAATCTTTGAAAATTTCGCCGGCGAACACAAGCAGATTTTTAATGGATATGTAAGTTCTGACAACAAATCGCCCGAAGTTTCTTTTGAATCAGAATCAGATGTAATTGAATTGCTTGTTTACAATGGGGATAACAAACCGCTAAGAGTTAAATCTGTCACTGTTATACAATTGATTCCCGTAATAGCATCCTATCTTAAAAAGGGGCAAGAGTATAGTATTGTGTTTGGAGATCCCAAATCTGGGCCTTCAGCATGGGATGTGCAGTTTTTTGCCGATAGTCTGCTTATGCAACCTATGCCCGAGATAACACCAAAAAAGATCGAAGCCAATCCATTATATAAGCGCCCGCAAGCTAACAATGGTTTACCCGCGTGGGTGCTATGGGCAGCAATAGCAGCAGCCGCAATTATTCTACTAACCCTTACCTTAAAAATGACCCGCGAAGTAAACAAACGCGCAAAGGAAAGTAAATAATTACTGCACCATCTTATTAGCGCAGTACGAACTGGCAAATGCTTCCGGTTTAGCC
>CAMLFI010000284.1 GCA_946479225.1 uncultured Mucilaginibacter sp.
TTTGTAGTGAAACGCTGTGAAACTACTTATAAGTCAGTAAATTTAGCTGTGAAAATAGTATAATACACTGATGATAACCCCATTGTATTAACAGCCGTTTTTGTTTCACCGTGAAACGCTTTTTAGCATTAGTGTTAGCGGCTTACAGCAGTGCCCCTGCCCAATGTAATTACTTAAGGTACAAGAAAGGAGATTGTCATCTCGACCAAAGGAGAGATCTATACACAAGCCTGTCCTGTGGCTCAACAATGTATAGATTTCTCGCTACCGCTCGAAATGACATGTTTTTAACATTGGTAAAAACCCCTCCTCATTATATTCTTAGCAAGGGTAACAGGCCTATTACTTGAAAAATCAATTGTATTACTCTACTTTTGATTTCCGGAGCGCCCGGGATTATGAAAGATCTTGCCTACTTAAATAAATTTTTTTTCAAATACCGCTGGAGGCTTATTCCGGGGATATTATTTGTCATTATATCCAATATTTTCGGCGTACTCCCTGCGCAGGTTATACGCGTGGCATTTGATCTGGTTAACGAAAACATAAGCACTTATCAACTATTTTCCGGCTTTAACAGGCAGGATATTATTTATGACATTTTTGGCGCCAGCCTGATGCTTTTTGGTGCATTAGTCTTGGTTTTGGCTATCATTAGGGGTTTGTTCCTGTTCTTTATGCGGCAGACCATTATATTAATGTCGCGCCATATAGAGTATGATCTGAAGAACGAAATTTACGACCATTACCAGGCGCTTTCACTGGCGTTTTACCGCAGGCACAACACCGGCGATCTGATGAACCGTGCTACTGAAGACGTTAGCAGGGTGCGTATGTACCTTGGGCCGGGTATTATGTATACCATTAACACGGTGGTTTTATTTATCCTGGTGATATATGCCATGCTAAGCGTTAATGTGCGTTTGGCCATATTCTCAGTTTTGCCCTTGCCCATACTGGCGGTTATCATCTACTATGTAAATAATATCATCAACTTCCGCAGCGAAAAGATCCAGGAACGTTTATCGTCGCTCTCCAGCTTTGTACAGGAAAACTTTTCGGGCATCCGGATCATGAAATCGTACGTACGGGAGGCCTCCGTACGCGAAAAATTCGCTACAGAAAGTGATCATTATAAATCCCATTCCATGTCGCTGGTGAGGGTGCAGGCCTTATTTTATCCAATTATGCTGCTATTGGTTGGCCTCAGCAACGTTATAATTATTTACATAGGCGGTGTCGAAGTGATGAAAGGCAACATCACGCCCGGCAACATAGCCGAGTTCATTGTTTACCTAAGTCAGCTTACCTTTCCTGTTATGTCTTTGGGATGGGTTACATCACTGATACAGCGCGCCGCCGCCTCTCAAAAACGGATCAATGAGTTTTTAGACGAAAAGCCGGAGATCATATCAACAGTTGATACTCCGCATAAAGTAGAGGGGCTAATCGAATTTAAAAATGTCTCCTTCAAATATCCCGATACCGGCATTCAGGCGCTTAAAGATATTTCATTCACCGCAATGCCGGGTGAAATGGTTGCAATCATCGGCAGAACAGGCTCGGGAAAATCAACCATTGCTAACCTGATGCTGCGTATGTATGATACAACACAGGGAGAGGTTATGATAGATGGCAAATCCATTAAGGCGCTTAATTTAACCGATTACCGTCACCAGGTTGGCTATGTTCCGCAGGAGGTGTTCTTGTTTTCTGATACCATTGCCAATAACATTGCCTTTAGTGCTGATATAGCAGATATGCCCGCGATAGAACAAGCCGCGCGAGATGCAGCTGTTTATAACAACATTATTAAGCTGGAAAATGGTTTTGAAACATTGATTGGCGAGCGCGGTATTACATTATCCGGCGGTCAAAAGCAAAGGGTTTCTATAGCACGCGCGATAGCAAAATATCCGCAGATCCTGATATTTGATGATTGCCTGTCGGCGGTTGATACCCGTACCGAGGAAGAAATATTAAATAATTTGGGGCGTATTATGCAGGGCAAAACCAATATTATTATTGCGCATCGCATATCAACTATTAAAAATGCAGATAAAATTTTGGTGATGGATAACGGCGAAATAATAGAACAGGGCACCCATGATGAGCTATTAAGCCGGCAAGGCACCTATTTTGAGCTTTATGAGAAACAACTGCTTGAAGAAGAGGAGCCTGAAAACCTTAATTAACAGTTTTTGAGGTTTTTTCTGCAAATTTTTCTAAAAAAGGCAATATTATTTGATTTAATACTTGCAGATTGAAAATTTATTTATATTTATGCCAATCAAACTAAATTACAATACTATTTTAACATGGGAGATTTCGACAACAGAGAGCGCGAAGAGGTTTTTTCAAAGAAGGTAAGAGCAGGGAAAAGGACTTATTTTTTTGATGTAAAGGCAACACGGTCAAATGATTATTATATAACCATTACTGAAAGCAAAAAACGACTGGAAGACGGAGTATTTATTAAACATAAAATATTTTTGTACAAAGAGGATTTTGAAAAGTTTATTGAAGGCCTTAACGGAACAATTGACTATATAAAAGACCACCAGGAAGTTGTTGAAAAACGCTACGAGTTTACCGAGTCAACAGAAACTGCGAAAGCTTCTGCTGATGAGGATTTCTCTTTTGATAATTTATAAGACCAATCACGCTAAACCAATTATAATGTAATGGAAAACCTGCCCGGTAAACGGACAGGTTTTTTTTGTTTTACTCTACTGCTAAATTTGATGTCCGCCATACATGGACATTCCCGCTATACCGGCGACTATAGCTATAATTATAAATAATATATATAATGATAAAATAACGATCAAGATTATACCTTTCCATTTAAAAAACGAATGGAGGTTCCTAAAAGCAGTGCTAATCTGAACAGCACTTTGCATTTCAACCCCCATTTTAATACTGCCGGCGTAACGATATAAATGCCTTGAAATGATGATAGCTATAACAGCGAAACCAATATAAAAAATTGAGAAAAAAGCGCCGAAACCCGCAGGGAATCGCCCTCCAGGACCGGCGAATGTAGATACGGCAGATAGAACGATACCCATAAATAAGCCACACAGCACTAACAATCCTGCGCCAATAAAACCCATTATAGCCAAAAAATTAGCCCATTTACCTGATTGATGTAGCGCATATTGTGCGTCTTCTAATAGTATTAATCCCTGGGGTTCAGCCGGGATTTGCGGTTCATTTGTTTCGTTTACTTCCATTGTTTAAAGATTTAGTTTCCTAAATATAAAGCAATTGGAAAACAAAACAAGTTGTTGAAGCTATTTTATAAGGAAATTATGCATGGTGATTACCGCGATGCTAAAATAGATCACCAATCCGGTTACGTCAACCAGGGTGGCCACAAATGGTGCTGATGAGGTGGCCGGGTCGGCACCGAGCTTCTTTAATACAAGCGGAAGCATTGATCCCATTAATGATCCCCATAAAACTACGCCCACTAAAGAAAAACCTATGGTAACTGCTACAAGGAATGAATTAGGCCCGTAGATATCGCTAAACTCGCTGCGGATGGTTACCTGTAAAAAGCCTATAATACCCAGCGTAACACCTAACATAAGCCCTGATAATATCTCTCTGCGCATAACCCGCCACCAGTCTGCTATGGTAACCTCGCCAAGCGCCATGGCCTGTATAATAAGTGTTGATGCCTGCGATCCGCTGTTGCCACCGCTCGAAATAATTAAAGGGATAAACAGTGCCAACACAACAGCCTTTTCTATTTCTTTTTGAAAGAAACCCATGGCCGTAGCCGTAAGCATCTCACCTAAAAATAAAATGATGAGCCAACCCACGCGTTTTTTAACCAGTTTTAGCAGGGATATATCCAGATAAGGTTCATCCAGCGCTTCGGTACCACCAATTTTTTGAATATCCTCGGTGTATTCCTCATTAGCTATCCACAAAATATCATCAACGGTAACAATACCCAGCAACACGTCTTCGTCATCAGTAACAGGCAAAGCCACCCGGTTGTTCATCCTGAATACATTGATGGCTTCTTCCTGCGGATCTGAAGCATGTAGCGCAATCAGCCTGCCGTCCATCAATTGGCTTACTTTGGTTGATGGGTCGGCCAATAGTATCTCACGAATTCTAATGTCATCTAACAAAACACCCTTATCGCCTAAAACATAAATTACATCAATGGTTTCAGAGGCTTTACCATACTCTCTAATGTGCTCCAACACGCGGTTAACTGTCCAGCTTTTTTTAACGGTTATATAATCGGGCGTCATTAAACGGCCAATGCTATTCTCGTCGTAGCCTAACAGCGAAAGTGCTTCTTTGCGGTCGGCAGCAGAAAGGTGGAGAATTAGTTTCTTTACCGCGTCGCCATGCAGCTCAGAGAAAAAAGCGGTGCGGTCATCGGGGGGTAGTTCATTTACGATCTCGGCTACCCTATTGCCCGAAAGCTTTTTGAAGATAC
>CAMLFI010000285.1 GCA_946479225.1 uncultured Mucilaginibacter sp.
AAGCTGCAAAATAGCCGCTAACCTGGTAACCCCAGCTTGGATAATAGGGATGCTCTGCTATAGGCATAAACTCCACATGGGTGAAACCCATTTCCTTAACATAGGGTACTAGCCTTTCTGCTAACTGCTCATACGTATAAAAATCATCCGGACTTTCAATATTACGCGCCCACGAGCCCAAATGCACCTCGTAAACTGAATAGGGCTGTGCTAAATTATTGTGCTTATGGCGGGTATACATCCATAACGAATCATTCCACTCATAATAAGTATCTGCTACTATAGATCCTGTAAGCGGCGCTACTTCCCAACGCAAAGCGTACGGATCGCTTTTCTCGAGTTCCTCGCCGCTTGATGATTTGATGAAATATTTGTAAACCTCGCCGTTACCAACATCTGGGATAAAACCTTCCCAAATGCCTGAGCCATCCCAACGTACCAATAAAGGATGTGAGCCTTTGTTCCATCCATTAAAATTGGCTATAACCGAAATGTACTGCGCGTTTGGTGCCCAAACGGCAAAGTAAGTACCTACAACACCTTTATGCTCTACTACGTGCGAACCAAACTTTTCATACAGCTTATAATGTTTACCCGATTGAAAAAGCGAAACATCAAAATCAGTAAAACGACTGTAAGGCTCAACAGCTAATAATTGCTCTTGCTGCATGGGTAAAGTTTCCTTTATCTTTTTAGTTGCTTTAGGTTTTGTGATTTTAGCAGGTGTCGTAGCAGGAATTTCTGTGTCCTTTTTAACGGATCTCTTAGCCATATGAAAGCCCTTGCGGGAATTTAGGAGTTGGAATAATGATCAAATATATTATTATTCAACACTTATTAGTGAAGCATGTTTAGGATAAAAATAATATAAAAAAAAATAACCCCGGTTTAGCCGGGGTTATTTACAGATCAAAGAGCGATCTCTATCTTTTTGAATTTTTTATTGGTTTTAAACTCAAGCACTTTGCTTTCGCTAATAGTGAATTCGGTTATCGGCTTATCGTCTGCCATTATTTTAGCAGGCTTAAACGGCAATCCGAAAACGTTAAACTGATAAGTTTCATAACGTGGTGTATACAAGCCCTCCATACTTTGCTCAATTACAAAATTGACTGTGCTACCGTGCACGGCAAATTTTTTCTCTGAGTATATATCTTGTTCGTAAGCGAAAGTTTCTCCGTAATCTTCAAAGAAGAAAGAGTTGGTTTCTACGTCGTTAAAATAAACGTTTAAAGTTACCTCTTCAATTTCTTTCTCTCCTACATACTGCATTACAGGATACTCGGGTAAAACCGCGCCTGCCTTAACAAATACGGGTATGGTATCTAAAGGTGTATCCACTTCTACCTCGCGTCCACCTTCAATAAGCTCTTGTGTCCAGAAGTTAAACCATTGGCCTTTATGTAGATAAACCTTTCTGCTTTTCTGTCCAGGCTCCAATACCGGGCATATTAATAGCTTATCGCCATATTTAAATTCGTCCTGGCGATAGTGGTTACTGAACTCGCCCTGCTCTTGCATAACTATTGGCCGCAGTATAGGGAAACCATAACGGTGATGCTCCCAAAAAGTTGAATAGAAATACGGCATTAAACGATATCTCAATTCAATAAACTTGCGATTAATAGAAGTATAGGGCTCACCAAAGCTCCATGGTTCGCGCTCTTTGGTATCGCCTGCAGAGTGTGCACGCATAAATGGCGCAAATGTTCCGGCTTGTATCCAACGGGTAAATAACTCACCGTCAGGTTCGCCGCTGAACCCACCGATATCAGTACCGCAGAACGGAATACCGGATATTGATAAACGCTGCAACTGTATATTGCCTAATTTTAAATGCTCCCAGGTGGCCACATTATCACCCGTCCAAACAGACGAGTAGCGTTGCACACCAGAATAACCTGCTCTTGTTATGGTAAACGGACGTTTGTTTCTCTGAATATTGCGCAGGCCCTCATACGTTGCGCGCACCATTTGCATACCGTAAACATTATGTGCCTTGCGGTGCGACCCACGATGTCCATCGTACTGATGACGAACATCATCAGGGAAAGTACCGGTACCAAACACCGCCGGTTCGTTCATATCATTCCAAACGCCCGCAACTCCTGCTTCAACTAATCCCTTAAATAAACCGCCCCACCATTCACGCACTTCCGGGTTAGTAAAATCCGGAAACTGGCAGCGACCCGGCCACACATGGCCCTCCATAAAGTAATCATCGCTTCGGCGGCAAAAATAATTTTTCTCTTTTCCCTCTTTAAACACCCAATAATTATCGTCAACACGTATGCCGGGGTCAATAATAACAACCGTTTTAAAGCCGTCGTCGCTTAATTCCTTCACCATCTTTTTCGGATCAGGGAAATACTTTTTGTTCCATGTAAAGCAACGATAGCCATCCATGTAATCTATGTCCAGGTAAAGGGCATCGCAAGGTATTTGTTGCTCGCGAAATGTTTTTGCTATCGCTCTAACCTTGGCCTCGGGGTAATAACTCCAACGGCATTGGTGATAACCAAACGCCCAAAGCGGAGGCATTGGGTGGGTACCTGTAAGCAAATGGTAGTTTTTCACCACGTCCATCATATGCGGACCGTGGATGTAATAATATCTTAGCTCGCCACCATCAGCCCAAAAACTGGTATGGTCGCCTTGCTCTTTACCAAAATCAAAATGCGATTTATAGGTATTGTCAAAGAAAATCCCGTGCGCTATATCTTCGTTTACACTTATGTAAAAAGGTATAGTGCGATAAATCGGATCCTGGTTCCATTGGAATGAATAGGCATCGGTATTCCAGTTCACGAACCTTTTACCTCGTAGGTTAAGGTCAGTAGCTTTATCACCTAAACCAAAAAAACTCTCCTGTGGCGCACATGTTTTTGTGCAGAACACATAATATCCGCCAAAAGAAACATTCTCTTCCCAGTGCATGGATACCGCGTCTGAACTGGTAACATGATGTTCAGCATCGGAAAAGGATATAAAAAAGTCGCTTTTGCGGATGTGGCAATTCACCGCATTAGTTGAAACTCGAAATTCTGTTTCATCCTCAGACAAAGCAAACTCAGTAGCCGTCTGTTCAAGCTTTGGCACACCGTACGAAAATTCATCTAAGAAAACGCCGTGCGGGGCAAGCCTAACGCGAATAATCTGATCTGTAACAACAACTACTTCAACCTTAGCATCGCCGTCTGTAAAATAGAATTTGTTGCCCTGCTGGTCGCAGCTATTGGGCATGCCCAAATATTTTTTTTGTATTGGCTTTAAACCAATAATCGGATTGTTAATGTGCTTAAAATCCTCGTCATCAGCTATAACTTTATTTAATTCTATTTCCGGGTCTGTAGTATTTTCTTCCATATAAAAATTAAAAACTGATGCACCTGCCCGCAAATAATTACAAAACGGGCAGTAAATAACCTGTTTCAACAGCTAATAAACGATTTTTATCGCAGAATCACCTCATTATACAACCTAAATATGGCGCTTAAATTGAAAATTTAGAAAGGTTATAAAAATGAGGCAGTGTTTATGAAAATTTTGCAATTTGAAATAGTTCCCTGTTTTTAATAAACTGATAAGAATGTGCAATTTTAACATTGCTGCAACGATAAAGAATAATCTTTGACAGGCATTTGCCTTATCTTTGTATCGATGACAAAGCCCAATAAAGAGCACGTGTTTTCTATAAGCAGCAAAGATCAGTTTGATGCTGTAGCCTTACAGGTATTTAAATATCAGGCGGGGCACTGTAAAATTTATCGCGATTTTATTAAAGGTTTAATGATCGATCCTGATCAAATATCAGGCGTTGACCGGATACCATTTTTACCCATCAGTTTTTTTAAAAACCACGCCGTAAAGAGCAATACAACACAGGCGGAAACTATTTTTACTAGTTCGGGTACCACGGGGATGATTACCAGTCAGCACTTTGTAACTGACGTTACCTGGTACGAAGCCAGTTTCAGAAAAGCGTTCCAATTATTTTATGGCGATATAAAAAGCTACACTGTATTAGCCCTGCTCCCATCCTACCTGGAACGTGAGGGTTCGTCGCTTATTTATATGGCGGCAGATTTGATAAAGCAATCAGAAAACACCGACAGCGGCTTTTATTTATATAATCATGAAGAACTTTTCCAGCAGATTGTTAAGAAAAAAGTTGCCGGCAAACCTACGCTGTTAATAGGTGTAACTTTTGCCCTGCTAGATTTTGTAGAACAATATCAAATAGATTTTCCGGAATTAATAGTGATGGAAACCGGTGGCATGAAGGGCCGCCGCAAGGAAATGATACGTGAGGAACTACACAGCATTTTATGCCATGGATTTGGTGTTAAAGCAGTTCACTCAGAATACGGCATGACTGAGTTGCTGTCACAAGCCTACTCAAAAGGCGAAGGCACGTTTGCGTGCCCGCCCTGGATGCGCATTCTGATAAGAG
>CAMLFI010000286.1 GCA_946479225.1 uncultured Mucilaginibacter sp.
TATTTCATAAAGTTTCCGGCCATCCAATGGTATTCTCCTGTTCCGGTTAAGCTTTCAACGGCTTCACCAAAATTACGGCGGTGCAGCTTAGCGCCGCCCTCGCCTGATGAACCTACCAAAGCCATAGAGAATTTAGGCTCAAAAGCTAAAGCTACCAAAGCAGCTTTACCATAGCGGGATACCCCTTCAATGCCAACATGTTTGGCATCAACAGCGGGTTCTTTGGCTTCAAGATAATCTAAGGCTCTGCCAGCACCCCATGCCCATGCACGCAGTGAGCCCCAGTCTTCGGGTTTGCGTGGCTGGCCTTTGTTAACCAGGCCAATAATGCCGCGGGTTAAGCCTGCGCCGTTGTCTGCCTGTATGCTTCCGGTATTAATGGTGCAATAACCCCATCCCGCTGCCAGCAATTGCTGGGTTGAACCCGGGTCGTTGTTAACGCCGGCTACTCCAGGAACATCAACCGGACCTGTAGCGGGGGCAGCAGCCGGGGTGCCCCCGCGCCCCGGAGCTGCGCCACCACCAAAACCAAGCGCGCCTTGTGCGGCGGGCAAGGTAATAGGTTGCCATGCCTGGTGTTCATCCAATATCGCTTTTAGCGACGGATCGCTTTTTATAAGCATTGCTTTTAAAGCGGTGTTTAATTGGGCCAACTCGGCAGGCGTAGGCGCGCTTGGCGCTGGCAAACTAGGAAAGCCAAACATCATTAAAACAGGTACCGGGCCCGTTGCATTAGCAGGTACTACCAACACCATATCAATATCTACACTGATAGCCGGATATGCTGAATTATCAACATGCCCGATAATATGTTTAGCAATAACCGGGATACGGTTTACCACTTCCTTGTCGGTAACTGTAACTTCCCATTTAATTTGGGGCATGTTTTTAGGTACACGGCCAAGTACCTCTTTCTCAAAATCCTCAACAATCTCCGGGCGGCGCTGGTTCCACCATTGATCAGCAGTGGTTACCTTTTTGCCGTTTTTTAAGGTTAAAACATCCGGCAGGGTAGGGATCAAGCGGTTAGCCTCACTTTCATCATAATTAGCGTGGTTAGGTGCGCTCTCGTTACCACTGGGGCCGGGTCTTAGCGCTTTAATGCCTAACTGGTCCATCATGTTCTTGTGATCCTGCGTGCCGACGAAAGTTACCGGTGCAGGTTTGATAGATGCCGACACAATTTTTCGTACTTGCGCAGCAGGCTTGGGTGTTTGGGCCATTGTAGCTGTCGAGGCTAACAATAACAGGCCAAGGATTCTTTTCATTTTAGTATAATTGGTTAATTGGGTTATTGTCTGTTTGTTTGCGGGCAGCAAACGCCTGCTTGATGAGCAGGTTTAATTGATTCCTAACAAATCTATATAAATAGCGCTAAGCGAGCAATCAATGGAAAGTAAAATTCAGCGCTAACGTTTTCGTGCATATAAATGTTACATTATCAGGCATATAAGTGTTTTATATACACTTAAAACAAAAAAGGGGATGGCCGTAAAGCCATCCCCTTTAAAAGATATTTAGCTAATATTAATCTCTGCGATTAATAAGCATTGAAGCATAATACAACAGCGTAGCCAATGATGCTAAAGCGGCAACAACATAGGTCATGGCCGCCCACCAAAGCGCGTCTTTAGCTTGCTCGTGTTCAGCACCGGTTTGCATAACGTTATAGTTGTTATTTAACCAGGCCAACGCCCTGTTACTGGCATCAAACTCAACAGGTAGCGTTATAAAGCTGAATACGGTAACCACGGCCAATGCCACAACACCTACAGCTAAAACAATTGGGTTATGCGCAAAAATGAGCAGCATAATGCCTATAGTTAGCGTTACCTGCACCAGTGTGTTGGCCACATTGGTTAAAGGCACCAGGGTGCTGCGCAGGCTGAGCCAGCTGTAACCACGGGCGTGCTGCACAGCGTGTCCGCACTCATGCGCCGCAACTGCAGCTGCTGCAATACTGCGGCTATGGTAAACATCCGGACTAAGATTAACCGTGCGATCCTCCGGGTTGTAATGGTCGGTAAGCTGGCCTTCAACAGAAATAACCTGTACATCAAATACGCCGTTATCGCGCAGCATTCTTTCAGCAACGTCTTTACCTGAAAGACCCGACGACAGGGCGATCTCTGAATATTGTTTGAACTTGCTTTTAAAGCGCCACTGCACTATAAAGCTGATAACAGCTATGGCTATCATCAAAAACAATGCAGAACCATAGCTTATAAAACCTAATATAATTGATAAATGATTCATGGTCTATGCTTTTTGGAATAACTATTTCAAAAAGCATTCCATTATAATACTATCACTGTTTTTGGCTTTTGAATTTTTACATTTGATACCATGGGGCCATCCTTTTCGTATTGGGAACAAACACAGTTTATTGATAATGCCGATGTTATTATTATAGGCAGCGGCATTGTGGGTTTAAGCGCGGCTCTTCATCTTAAAAAGAAGCAACCTGACCTAAAAGTGCTGGTATTGGAACGCGGATTTTTACCCAGCGGTGCGAGCACAAAAAACGCGGGTTTTGCCTGTTTTGGCACTGTTTCCGAACAAATGACCTATCTAAAGCAATCACCAGAAGAAGAGGTATTGCGCCTGGTTGATTATAAATGGCGGGGCCTGCAACGCCTTCGCGAAAACCTGGGCGACACCAATATCGATTTTCACCAATACGGCGGCTATGAACTTTTTAAAGATGATGAACAGCACCGCGCCGAAGAATGCTTTGATCAATTAACCTACTTTAACAATTTACTTAACCAAGCCATCGGCGATACTGACATTTATGCAGGCGCTGATGCTAAAATTACCGATTTTGGCTTGAAGGGCGTTAGCCGGATAATCTGCAATAAATATGAGGGACAGATCAATACGGGTAAAATGATGCGTACCCTGCTGCACAAAATTTACAGTACGGGCGTATTGGTACTTAATAATTGCAGCGTTGATAAGATTGAAAACACGGGCGGACATATTGAATTGACAACATCGCACGGCAGCTTTAAAACGCAAAAAGTAATACTAGCTACCAACGCTTTTGCCGCGCAGCTTTACCCTGGTTTGGATGTTGTTCCCGGCCGTGGACAGGTATTGGTTACTAAACCTATTGCCGGTTTAAAACTAAAGGGGACTTATCACTTTGATGAGGGGTATTATTATTTCAGAAACATTGACGACAGGGTGCTTTTTGGCGGCGGACGAAACATCGATTTTAACGCTGAACAAACCTTTGACCTGGGCCATACCGAACAGGTTAAACAACAATTGCTGCGCTACTTAAATGAAATGATATTGCCCGATCAAAAAGCCGAAGTTGATTATTGGTGGAGCGGCATTATGGGTTTCGGCGAAGAGTTAACACCGATTATTAAACAGGTACAACCTAACGTGTTTTGCGCCGTGCGTTGTAATGGTATGGGCGTGGCTATGGGAAGTTTGGTGGGGGAAGAAGTGGCGGAGATGGTGATGACGAGTTAAACAAAAATTAAAACTCAGCCGATACAATTACTATAGACATGCCAACCGACAGCACATCAGCAATAATAAATACATTGCATAACCATTTAAAAATTGCTAAAGAACTGGTTTATGATAAATGTGGTTTCGAGTTGACCAATCTAAAACCGGACGCTGAAAGTGTGGAGTATGGGGCGTGTTCATTTGAATTGAATGGAAAGGTAATTCAACACCGCGTATCTAAAATTACGCCAACAAAAACAGGTCAGTTTGTGACGATCTGGAAAAGAAATAGGGACGGCATAACCGAGCCTTTTAGCGTCTCAGACAATATAGATTTTATCATAATTTCAGCTAAAAGCGACAACAACTTCGGTCAGTTTATTTTTCCGCTAGCTGTTCTAGCCGGCAAGGGAATTATTACTCAAAACGGTAGGGAAGGGAAGCGAGGGATAAGAGTTTATCCGCCCTGGGACACAGCCACCAATAAGCAAGCACAGAAAACACAAACCTGGCAGACAGAATACTTCATGACAATTAAGAAAAATGAGGCTATCGATCTTAATTTGATATGTAGGCTGTTGAGTTAATTAAGAAAGTGTTATAGAATTTGGTATAGGAGGAGGTGGAGATGGGATAGAGTCTATATAATAAAGCGTCATCGCGAGCGAAGCGTGGCGATCTCCTGCGGACATTCCGCACGCATGTTAGCGCTTAGAACCTCACAGCGGCTCAGCTTAAAGAGATCGCCACGCTATCGCTCGCGATGACGGGATGGTATGTATTAAAAATCTCCCCCTTCAGGGGGAGATTTAGAGGGGGCTACACCGTCAACTTCTTATACTTTATCCTCTTAGGCCCAATATCGCCTAAACGTTTTTTGCGGTTCTCTTCGTAGTCGCTGTAGTTACCTTCAAAAAAGTATACCTGCGAGTTACCTTCAAAAGCCAGTATGTGCGTGCAGATACGATCCAGGAACCAGCGG
>CAMLFI010000287.1 GCA_946479225.1 uncultured Mucilaginibacter sp.
ATGCAGCGTAACCTACCCTCTTTTATACCTGCTACTCCTTACGGCATTACCTTGATGCTGAAAGAATATGGCGTTGAAACAGCCGGCAAGCATTGTGTGGTGGTTGGCCGTAGCAATATTGTGGGTTCGCCTATGAGTATATTAATGGCGCGTAACACTACGCCCGGTAATTGTACCGTAACCATTTGCCACAGCCGCACACCCGATATCAAGGCAATGACTTTACAAGGTGATATTTTAATAGTTGCCATCGGTAAAAAGAATTTTATTACCGCTGATATGGTGAAAGAAGGCGCCGTAGTAATAGATGTTGGTATGAACCGCGAAACATCAACCACAACAAAATCGGGCTATAAGCTTTATGGCGATGTTGATTTTGAAAATGTAGCTCCAAAAGCATCATGGATAACTCCGGTTCCGGGTGGTGTTGGACTGATGACCATAATTGGCTTATTACAAAATACGCTGGCCTCGGCTAAAAAATCAGTTTACCAATAATATTAATTGGTATTCAATATCAGCCTCGGCTCATCGAATTCAATCATACGGTTGCGTTCAATCTCTGGTATCTGAATCGACTTTTTAGCCGAATAGTCATAGCAAATGCAAACGGTTTTGCCTGTTGTGCATATCTCCTCGCCTGTTGCGGTTTGTTTAACCAGCACATGCATCATATCAAAACTGCTGTTGCCTATGCGCACCACACGCACATAACAGGTAATTTTATCAAACAGGGTTACTTGCTTAAGATAGTTGATCTCTGACCTTCCTACTATTATACCGCACTTTTCAAAATCCCAGCCTATGGCATTCTTCCAATAGTGCAGACGAGTATCTTCAAAGTAAGTAAGATAGGTAGCGTTGTTTACGTGACCAACGGCATCTATATCAGAAAAGCGGATAGAAATGGGCAGGTTGAATTTATAATCAGATAGTTTTTCAGGCATTTTATGTCATTATGACTGCTAGATTTACATTTTATACGACACATTGTCGTATAATTTAAAAAATCAGGCGTTGGTACGAGTGTTGAACAATAGCTTACGAAATTAATAAAAAGAAAAAATTTAGGAGGATATAAAAATGACTTTAGTAAAATTTGGTAAAGAACACAAAAACGGATTGGTAAACCCATTTTTTAATGACGTTTATTCATTGTTAAACGATTCATTCCTTAACGAAAGAATTGCGCCTGTAGTACCTGCGGTTAATATTGCTGAAACTGAAAATGCTTTTGAAGTTGCTTTGGCTGTTCCGGGTTTGAAAAAAGAAGACATTAAGATCAATTTGGATAAAAATTTGTTAAGTGTTGCTGCAGAAAAGAAAACTGAAACAACTGACGAAAACAAGAAATTCAGCAAACGGGAATACAATTACAATGGTTTTAGCAGATCATTCACTTTGCCTCAAGCTGCTGATAGCAGCAAAATTGATGCAGAATACGTTGATGGGGTATTAACACTTACCATCGCTAAAAAGGAAGAAGCTAAGAATCAGTCAAGAGAGATCTCTTTAAAATAATAATATTTCGGAGCAACCTCAGATCCGGCAGTGCTGATAGATTTTGATGCAAAACGGGCCGGGCTTAGGTTACCGAAAAAAGATAGTTTTCATAAGTAATGTTGGTTTAGTGTGAAGGGTTCCGGATTATTTCGGGGCTCTTCTTTTTTTATAACTTATTTAATTGCCTAAAAAATCGGTTACACGGTTTCATCTAAGCTCAGGTTTGCTATTTTAGCGGCATGCGTGTTTTTACTATCGGGATGCCCCGTTTGCTTTGGTTCTGCTTATTTTTAACTGTGGCAGCAGCTGCATGCAAGTACGATAAACCAACCGACCGTAACCGCATATCCTTTAAAAGCGTGGCGGGCATTAATTACATTGAAGTTAAACGCAGATTTGGTGACGGCTTATCCGTTAGCAAGTATGGCTATGGTCTAACCCCTTCATGGAAAATGTCTTTTTATTCAGATGATTCTGCAAAGGTGTTCAGTCCTGATGCAAATACGTTTTTGGGCTTTCATGTTACTCTTGATCATGATTCCCTCTTTCATGTTGCACGCGCCTGGTTCAGGGCAAAAAAAATCACTAAGGACAGCCTTGTTTTGCAGGTCATGAAGGTGCAATCCAAAATAATTTACCTGGATAAGTCGCAGGTTTTTTTAACCTTTTATTCAGACAAATATATACGCGATGTATTACATACTGTGCCGCAGGCGCTAATGGGCAAAACCCGCAATGATACTTTGTTTATTAAACACCGCGTTGCTGAGGTTAATACTAACCCTGATAGCGGTTTCATTGCAACTAATTCGCCAGTGTTTATCAGCCGGACACCCTTAGCTACCGTAAAAAAAATTGAGGTAAAAGCTAGTGTAATGAACAACTATGATAATTACGATTTGCCTAAATACGATATCACTATCAAAAACAAATACAAGAATTTTAACTACCCTGAATTGGTAGTTGTTGTTGATTACAAAGGGAAGATAAATTACTTATATTCTATGTGGGCACTCCCCGATGGAGGCAATGAAACTATAAAGGTCATTTTAGATAATTACGTAAAAACCTATTTTAAAATATCACCCGGCAATACCTTTGGCATTAACCATAATAGCTATGCTTTTATAAATTTGAAGGGAATAAAAGATTAGTTATTGAGATTGGTTTGCGACAACTTCCACCAACTTTCTATCAAAATCTTTAATCTACTTAAACGCCTCTTCCCCTGTAATATCCATCCCCGTTATTAACAGGTGTATATCGTGTGTCCCTTCATATGTAATAACGGACTCAAGGTTCATCATATGGCGCATAATAGGGTATTCGCCGGTTATGCCCATACCACCCAATATTTGCCTGGCCTCTCTCGCTATCTTGATGGCAGTTTCAACGCTATTACGTTTAGCCATGGAGATCTGAGCGGGAGTAGCACGATTCTCGCTTTTTAACACGCCCAATCGCCAAACCAATAATTGAGCTTTAGTTATCTCGGTTATCATTTCGGCGAGTTTTTTTTGCTGAAGCTGAAAAGCGGCTATAGGTTTACCAAACTGTTTGCGCTCTTTAGCGTAGCGCAATGCAGTATCATAACAATCCATAGCCGCGCCAATTGCACCCCAGGCAATACCGTAACGTGCCTGGTTTAGGCATCCCAACGGGCCCTTTAGACCAATTGCGTTAGGCAGCAGATTTTCTTTTGGCACCCTAACATTATCGAAAACAAGTTCGCCGGTTGCTGAAGCGCGTAACGACCATTTATTATGCGTTTCCGGAGTTGAAAAGCCTTCCATTCCCCGTTCTACTATCAATCCCTGTATTTTACCTTGTTCGTTTTTAGCCCAAACAATAGCAATATCAGCAAATGGTGCGTTTGATATCCACATTTTAGCACCATTAAGCAGGTAATGATCGCCTGCATCCTTAAAATTAGTGGTCATTCCACCGGGATCAGAACCATGGTCTGGCTCGGTGAGGCCAAAACACCCTATCAGTTCGCCGGCTGCCAGTTTGGGTAGATATTTCATCTTTTGCTCTTCTGAGCCATAGGCATATATAGGATACATAACCAACGAACCTTGCACTGATGCAGTAGAACGAATGCCGGAGTCGCCGCGCTCTATCTCTTGCATAATTAAGCCATAAGCTATGTAATCCAAACCAAGGCCGCCGTACTGCTCCGGAATAGTAGGCCCGAAAGCACCGATCTCTGCAAGCCCTTTTAAAACCTGCTTCGGGAACTCGGCCCGCTGGGCATAGTCTTCTATAATGGGGCTTACTTCCTTTTTTACCCAGTCGCGTACACTTTTACGTATCAGCCTATGTTCATCCGTAAGCAATTCGTCTAACAGGTAATAATCGGGCGATTCAAATTGGTCTGTTTTAGCCATATAACAAATATATATAAACCTTAATGATTTGGTTAACGGGCCGTTTTAATAAATGTTTCATAAAGCAGGCTTCCATCACCTGTGCAGTAACCAACAAAAATTATAAATTTGAACTATGATTGTAGCTTTACATGGAGCGGAGTTTTTTGCCTATCATGGTGTTTACCCCGAAGAACAGTATACTGGTAATTGCTTTATTGTTGATATAGAAGTGCAGTTTGAGCCTTCCACGAATGACGGACTCAGCACGGGCGATCTTAACGACACCGTTAATTACGAAGAACTTTATGATATATCTGACCGGCGCATGCAACAACCGCAAAAGCTAATTGAAACCGTTGCCACAGTTATTATGGAAGATATTAAGGCGCAATACAGCATCGCAAAGAAAATAATCGTCAGTATAAAAAAATTAAATCCACTTGCTGGGGCCAAAGTAAAATACACCCAGATAACCATCAATTATAAGCGATAAAATGGCATTTAATAAGATAACAGAACATATACTTGCCGAAATAGTTGCCATTGCAGGCGCTGAAAATGTTTTAACGGGTGTT
>CAMLFI010000288.1 GCA_946479225.1 uncultured Mucilaginibacter sp.
CATTAGCTTATAACATCGGCACGGCCGGTTTTAAAACCTCTACAGTACATCGTATTGTAAATGAAAACGTAACAGGAGAGCCGCTTAAAAAAGCATTTTTAATGTGGAATAAGGCCGGTGGCAAAGTGATAGCCGGATTAACTAAAAGACGAGAACTGGAATATAATACTTATGCCGGTATAAAAACGCCGTAATATTTAACCAACCGTCTGGTAATGTTCAACCACCGGGAAAGGGTCATAATAATGATGCAGTAGCTTTTTCCACGGCTCATATACTGCCGATTGCCTGAAACCGATAGTATGGGCCTCCAAACTCTCCCACTCCACCAATAGCAGGTATTTACCGGTCTGCTCAAGGCATTTTTGTAAACTGTGCTTTATATAGCCGGGTACAGAACTAATGTATTGTCCCGCCATTTTAAAGTCTTTCTCAAAATCGTTTTCCACGCCGGGCAGTACATATAATACAGCTGCCTCAAGCACCATGGCCTATTGTCCCTTCAATCAATTCTCCATAAAAATCTGTTACACTCATCCCGGCAGCACGTACTTGTTGTGGTATCAGACTGTTTAATGACTGGCCCGGAGTGGTATTAACCTCGATAAAGTAGAAATCATTGGTCGCTTCCTCTAAAATAAAATCAACCCGTACCATGCCGCGGCAATTAAGGCGCTGGTAAACTTCGGTCACTATATTGACAATTTGTTCGCGCTTCATCACCGGTAAATCTGCCGGTGTTATTTCTTCTGATACGCCCGGTGTATACTTGGCTTCGTAATCAAAAAAGTCTTTTGAGCTGATTATCTCTGTTATAGGCAAAACAGTGATCTTGCCATGCATGTGTACAATACCTACACTAAATTCCCGCCCTTTTATAAACTCTTCTACTAATATCTGGTCGTCTTCGTGAAATGCTTTATCAAGGGCATTGCTTAAGCCGTTAGGCTTGTAAACCTTACTCATACCAACGCTACTACCGCCGTTATTAGGTTTAACAAATAGCGGAAACTTTAAAGTAGCAACTACACCTGCAATATCATGCGGATCGCGTCTTTTCAATTTAACAGAACTGGCTATATGCAGATCATGTATACCGTGCACAATGGCTTTAGTATAAGCTTTGTTCATGCTAATGGCCGATGTGGTAACATCGCAGGTATTATAAGGCATGCCTATAAGGTCAAAATAACCCTGTAGTTTTCCATCTTCGCCGGGTGTGCCGTGTATGGTGATAAAAGCAAAATCAAATTTTACTTTTTCGCCGTTTACACTTATGCTGAAATCATTCTTATCTACATCTACTCCGCTAGCGCCATCATCATAAAACCAACGATTGCTGTCAATTAAAATGGTATATACTTTATACTTAGCAGGATCAAGATTCGCCGCTATGTTTTTCGCGCTGTTTATTGAAACTTCGTATTCGCCGGTAAACCCACCGGCCAGCAGAGCTATGTTTTTGGTTGCCATATAGCGCCAAATATAAATATTTTTAGAAGCCAACAGCTTAAAAATTGCAGCTTTTGATCTGCAATTCTTTAGCCTTGATCCGCCTAATTTTCGCTGCCGCTGAATAGTAATTTCAAAAATTTACCTATGTTTGATAGCCCTTACAGGCAAAACAAACTCAATTGGCAAAATGAAGAAATTATTGGCCTATCTTAAAACCAGCTCCTTCCGTAAAACGGCGTTATTCGCTATAGGGTCGGTAATAGCAGTGGCTTTAATAGCCTTTTTTAGTTTAAGTTATTATACAGATCATGGCTCGGGCGTGCCGGTTCCACAATTAACAAAACTTAGTATTGACCGTGCTATAGACATTTTAGAACAACAGGGATTTAATTATTATGTTGACACAATTTATGCAGGCGAGGAAACCCCGGGCACTGTTGTACAACAGGATCCCGATGCAGGAACGCTTGTAAAGAAAGGGAGAATAATTTACCTTACCATGGCCGCCTTACAGGCACCGCCGGTAGCTATGCCGGATATTGAGCAAACGCAATATATCCAGGCTGTTGCTACGCTGGCTAATCTGGGTTTAAAGATCGGTGATACTACTTATCGCTCGGATATCGCACGCGATATGGTTCTTGAAGTTAAACTGAACGGCCAGACAATAAAATCGGGAACTAAAATTCCTAAAGGATCGCGCCTTGACCTGGTTTTAGGAGATGGAAACGGTGCAGGCGAATTGCCAATACCTGAAGTAGTTAATCTTGATCTGGATGAAGCCCGTGTAGCCATAAAAGGCGCCGGCTTTACCTTAGGGAACATTACTTACCAGGGCACCATTACCGACTCCAGCCGTCTTAAGGTAATTAGCCAGTTCCCGGCACCAACAGATTCTACCAGCACCACAAGCATAGGCAGCCGTATAAACCTAACTGTTACCCAGGGCACCGGCGATGGAAATTAACGCAGCAGATTTTAAGCAACGCTTAGCACAACCGGATGGCATTAATATTCTGGATGTACGCGAGGTTATTGAGTTTCATACCTATAACATTGGCGGTAAGAATGTACCATTGTCTGCACTTATTGAAAATATTGAGTCCCTTCAGTATAACAAAACAGACGAGATAGTAGTTATCTGTAAGGCGGGCATCCGCAGTAAAACAGCGCAGGCTATTTTGCTTCAAAACGGGTATCAAAATGTTAAAAACTTAACCGGCGGGCTTCTGGCAATGCAAAGATTACCGCAAACCACTACAATTTAAACAATGACAAAAAAAGCATCATCGGGTTCTTCGCTAAAAAAGTTTATTATAGCGCTGGTAATTTTGATAGTTGTTGCCTTAGGCGGCACAATGCTGTTTTATTACCTTAAGTTTTTCGGCCCCAATGTAACCGGCAACGAGGAGTATTTGTATATCCACACCGGGGAAGATTTTGACAGCGTATATAAAACCATCCGTGATAAAAAAATTGTAAAAGACAGCACCAACTTTTTGTGGGCGGCGCAGAACATGAAATATCCCGGCCGGGTTAAACCGGGCAGGTATCGTTTAAAAGAAGGCATGAGCAACCGTAAGTTGATCAACATGCTTGCATCAGGCGCTCAGGAACCGGTTACATTTGCTTTTCATAATATCAGGCTTAAAGAACAGTTTGCCGCATTTGCAGGTAATAAGCTGGAGCCGGATTCGACTGAGTTCATTCGTTTACTGGATTCGGCGGATTTCATTAAGCAGTATGGCTTTACAACAGATAATGTGTACGTAGCTTTTATGCCTGATTCTTACGAGATATATTGGAACACTACGCCCGAAAAACTCTTCAAGAAAATGTACACACATTACCAGAATTTCTGGACAAAAGAGCGCAAAGCTAAAGCCGCCGAACTTAATTTAACACCTATACAGGTAAGCATATTGGCTTCAATAGTTGATGCGGAAGCTTTGGTTGACAAGGAAATGCCAACAATAGCCGGCTTGTACCTCAATCGCCTTAAAAAAGGCATGAAACTGGAATCTGATCCTACCGTTATATTCGCGATGAAGGACTTTACTATCAGGCGTGTGCTTAACCGTTACCTTTCAGTACCATCACCGTATAACACTTATGCCAATAAAGGCTTACCGCCGGGCCCTATTATGATGCCGTCGGTAAATGCGGTTAACGCGGTTTTAAATTATAAGCCAAGCAATTATATTTATATGTGTGCTAAAGAAGACTTTTCCGGCTACCACAATTTCGCCGATAATGTGAAAGATCATAATATAAACGCGCAAAAATTCAGAAAGGCGCTTAATGAGCGTAACATTAAAAAGTAATGTTTGAGCATTCTACCAAAATAAGGGTTCGCTATGGCGAAACCGACCAGATGGGTTATATGTATTACGGCAATTATGCCGAATTTTATGAGGTGGGCCGTGTAGAGATGCTGCGTAGCATGGGCCTTACCTATGCAGGTATGGAGGCTAACGGTATTATGATGCCCGTAATGGAAATGAGTTGTAAATATTTAAAGCCAGCCCGGTATGATGAAGAAATAACCGTAAGGGTTATGCTGGACAAGATGCCGGGAGTTACTATTCATTTTAACTACGAGTTCTTCAACGAAAAACAGGAACTCATTCACATGGGCGAAACACTGCTTTGTTTCGTAAAAATGGCTACACTGCGCCCTTGTTTACCTGATCGTGTTTTTTTAGAAAAGCTGAAGCCTTTTTTTAAGTAAATTAGCAATTAATGAGATGGATACATCGCCTTTTGCTTAGACATGCGGAGTTTTACCGGCGTTTTGTTAAATACCTTAAGGCGCTAACGCCTTCGTGGTTTGGTGGTATATCCGTATATGTAATACTTGTCTCGTTGGTTAATGAATTTTTAGAAGAATCGTTACTCAACCGTGCATCAGCTTTAGCTTATAACTTTATGCTGGCACTCTTTCCGGCAACCATATTTCTGTTTACGCTGATTGCCTATATACC
>CAMLFI010000289.1 GCA_946479225.1 uncultured Mucilaginibacter sp.
GAGTTTTTAAGCAAATTGTTAAAGCAGCGCAATAATTGGTCGCGATCAGCAAATACGATAAATGGATCTTCGGACGAATTATATCTTATGGTGAAATTGTCCATTTGCTTAAAAATGACAACCGCCTGGTTCAAAACGTCAAAAATATTGAACCTTTGCATGCGGGTATCGGGCATTTTGGCGAAAGCAGAAAACTCTGATGCTATGGAAGACAAGCTCTCTATCTGCTCAACAAACGATTTGCTGAAACGCTCAAATTTCTGGTCAAACCGAGGGTCCTTTTCGCGCCATGATTTCTCCAACAATTGAAGCCCGAGTTTAAGGGGTGTTAAAGGGTTTTTAATTTCGTGGGCAACCTGCTTGGCCATTTCGCGCCAGGCGCTTTCCCTTTCAGATTGTGCCAGCTTTTGCGCACTTTGTTCAAGTGCCGATATCATTTTATTGTATTCACTTACCAACGCGCCTATCTCATCATCGCGGCTCCATTGTATAGGCTCATTTTTTTGGCCATAGATGGTTTTACTTAAACTTTGCTGTATAAAGTTTAAGGGATAGGTTATCTGCCGGGCAATAACGACAGCAAAGAAACCAATTGCTATAAATATCAGCGCGTAAATATTGATCATTACATTAAGTAAAGATCCTATACGCTCGCGGTAATCTACTTCATTTGCAAAATAGGGTAACTGCAGATAGGCAACTGTTTCATTTCTGTTGTTTTTTCTAATCGGGGCGTATACGGCTTTGTATTTAAATTGGCCAATAGTTTCTTCGTTTATATATTCAGAGCGTTGCAACTTATTAAGGTGGATATAAGCCCTGGCGTCCATCCTGTCCGCTATTAGTCCTGCCTCGTAAATGCGTGGCTGCGTAGTTACTTCAACTTCTCCGTTTGGTTTAAAGATGGTCAAATCTGTAGCGTATGATTCGGCGAGGCCATCAAGCGCTATTTGCGTTTTTTCCTTGTTGTTGTCGTCGATGTAGTTCTCGCCGGAATTTTCAATGGTGTTAGTTATACGGATTATTTTATCCCGTATCATTTTTTCCTGCTGACTTTGGTACTGCGCGCTAATAGATGCGTAAGTAACCGCGCCAACCAGTATCAGTGTTACAACAACTGCTGATACCATGGATAACTGAATGCGCGTTTTATAAAGCACTTTGTCAAAACTGAGGCGCAGCCCCCACTTTATGCGATCATTAGTTATGGTCAATATTTTAATACGTGTCCACGCCCAAACTGATAAGACAACAATCACACTAAACACCAGCAATATGATAAAGAAAAAAGTGAGGGATGTAATAATATTAAATACCGGCCTTTCTTCTTTACTTACAACTATAATCTCGCGCTCATTTTTGTTATAAACCATGTGGCTGTAGTTGTCAATAGGATCATACCAGGTATTATTTATCACCGTAGAGCTGTGTTCCTTAGATTCTTTTGGAGCCCCCTTAAAACCGGATATGGTATCGTTTACGAGATTGTAAACATAGGGGCCATTCTGCGAGATCAGTTTATTGTCCGAATAAAAGGCATAAGAGTAATTTTTAAAATCGTCGTCGGCAGCAAAGTTCCCATCGGCCAGCAAAGCCGGGAAATAATCTGTGTTATAGGTGTTTGCGCCAAACTGGACGACTATTGTACCAAGGTGTTCATCCTTATTAACTATAGGTAAAATCGCAAAGTACTCCAGCACTCCGGGTGTTGCCGTTTGCCGGTAAAAATAGTTTGACACTTTAATGGAGCTATACTGCACCATATATGCAAAAACGTCAAAGGTAAAGCTTGTGTCGCCTGTAATAGGTTTCCCTTTAGTATCAAACGCGCGTATGGTCAGGTCATATTTTGATAGGTAGCTATCAAAATAACGTTTCTTAAAATAATTTTTAATATGCTCATTATCAGGGTGATCCTTCGAGAAAAAGTCGACTATAACTTGATCTTTGATAATTTTGTTTTCAATTTTTCTAAATGCCGTATCGGCTTTAGCATCATCAGGAATTTCCAGTTTTCTTATCAGCATTTTCCTGGTGACGCGCTCTTTTTCTTTCTCGAATCCCGTAAGCGAAATCGCCGATATAAGCGAACATATTAATATTATTACCGCTAACGACCGGTAGTTCAAACCGCCTTGCTGATAATAATAGGCATATCCGCGGGCCAGGACAATTCCCGTCCACAAAAAATAAAAAAGGGTGAACTCGTGATAAAACACTGCCCAGGCAATGGTGCAACAAAACGTGCCTGCTATTACAAAAAGCAACTGCTGCCTGCGGGGTATTGGTAATTGCACGCAAATGCTTAAAGCCACCTCTATCAGCAGCATAAATGTTAAAAAGCTAAAACAAAGCATAAGCAACCCACACAAACTGAATATGGATAGGTTAAGCACATTATTAACATCAAAACTGATGTCTGAGTTGATAACCAGGCCAGCAAATAAGTGATAAAGGGTCGTTGAAGTAATGATCAATACAACGAGGCATCCCGCAAGTATAACATAACCCGAAAAGATGCCGGGTATAAATTTGAGCAGCTTGTTACGAAGCTGATATAGAAAAGCCGCGAACCAACACATACACAGTATGTTTATGCTAAGGTCGCCTAATGATGGAAATATAGGCCCCGCGGAAAAAAGCGCAGGATTGAAAATGCCGAGATTATAAGTACAGTTTGGCCAGTTATAATAAAGATTTAGTCCGCGAATACCAACAATGAATAACGCCAGGAGTGTTAAGGCGAGGAAGGGAAGTTCTTTGCGGGCAAAGTAATTACAGGTGTTTTGAACAAAGATGCTCATCACCATAAATGCCAGCAACCAAAGCGTTACTTCTGAGTAGTAGAAACGCGAATTAACCTGTTTAGGTTTAGCTTTAACAGAAAATAGGTATGCCTTATTTACATCGCGAATTACATAGGTGTCTTTGTCCGTAAAATCGGCAATTTCTATATTTTTTTCATCTACAAGATTATACGAGAAAGTATTTTGCAGGTACTGATTTTGAAAAGCATACATCCTTTTTATGGGGATGAAAAATATAACCGAAAAATCCCCGGCAGTTTTTTTAATGGCCTCGTAATAACCGTTTGATTCTTTTATGAATGATACGCCCTCTTTTATTCTGGAGGGGAAGGGGGGTATAACGTCAACACCGCTCCAAAAAGCTATGGAGTTATTTTTTACCGTTAAAAACCTGATGTCGTTTTCGGTTGTAAACTGTTTGATCAACTTTAGGGCATCTTTTTCGTTTTGGGCTACTTGCCGTAAACTATTAAAATCGGGCTTGTTGTTGATGAAGCTGTAAATGTACGACTCCTTTTTATGCAGATTGCTTTCCAGCTCCCGGGCGCTTTCGCGCATACTGGCATCGGGCGTATAGGTACGGTGTACAATTAGCGCCGTAAGGAGCAAGCTGGCCGCCAGCAACAACAGCATTAATCGTATTTTTCCGGAATAGCTCAAGAGGTAAAAATTGATATGTAAACTTACACACTTAAATAAAAAAAAGCCGCTTTAGTTTGCGGCTTGTTTATTTATTGTGCTATTTCTGCGCTTTCAGTCGGTATTTGCCGGTTCACTTTTTTAACCAGGCCTTGCAATACACTTCCCGGTCCTACCTCGGTAAATGAAGTTGCACCATCTTCAAGCATGTGCATAACGGTTTGTGTCCAGCGTACAGCGCCGGTAAGCTGGGCGTTTAAGTTATGTTTTATCTGTTCCGGATCTGTATATGGTTTGGCATCTATATTTTGATAAACCGGGCAAATTGGCTTATTGATGGTAGTATGCACAATGGCCTGTTCAAGCTCAACACGCGCAGCTTCCATTAACGGCGAGTGGAATGCGCCACCAACATTTAGTTTTATAGCTCTTTTAGCGCCTGCTTCGGTCATTAGTTCACAGGCTTTGTCAACACCGGCTATTGAGCCTGATATTACCAACTGGCCCGGGCAGTTGTAGTTAGCAGGTACTACTACATCACTTATACGTTGGCAAATATCCTCAACCGTAAAATCATCCAGACCTAAAATAGCGGCCATAGTTGACGGTTGTATCTCACAGGCTTTTTGCATGGCGTTGGCACGCGCTGCAACCAATCTTAAACCATCCTCAAAAGACAAAGCGTTTGCCGAAACCAGGGCCGAAAATTCGCCCAATGAGTGGCCTGCCACCATATCAGGTTTAAAATCATCGCCCAATACTTTAGCAAGGATAACCGAATGCAGAAATATAGCAGGCTGCGTTACGCTGGTTTGTTTCAGGTCCTCGTCTGTGCCGTTAAACATTACATCGGTAATGCGGAAACCCAGAATGGTATTAGCCTGCTCAAATAATTCGCGTGCTTTTTCTGATCTATCGTACAGGTCCTTGCCCATACCTACAAATTGGGCGCCCTGCCCCGGAAAAATGTATGCTTTCAT
>CAMLFI010000290.1 GCA_946479225.1 uncultured Mucilaginibacter sp.
CGCCAGATGGTATCTTGAATAAAGTTAAGCCCAGTTTTTTCAAAAAATTCAAACTATCGAGGTCAAACGCAGTAGAAAAAAATTTTATATTCCTTCGAGCACAGTAGTCAAGCAGCTTGTAATGATCCGCTTCGGATAATTCAAGTTTCTGAAGCATTTCCAGCTGGCTCTCTTTTAGTTTGTTGGTGTTGATTTTTTGGTAATCGGCCTTTACGGCTTGTTTACTAACCAGTTTAGAAGCCTTAAAAGTTTGAAATTTTACGTAATCGACACCTGCGTTTGCAGCTGCGTCAACTAATTGCATTGCTAAATTGATATCACCGTTATGATTTACACCCGCTTCTGCTATAATTAATGTCCTACTCATGGGTTTTGCATTTTGCACATAGCCGGATTACCGTATATGGTTAAACCATCTGCAACATCGTTTATAACAACCGCTCCTGCTCCTATAATAACGTTACTACCAATTGTCACTCCTTGTTTAATAACTGCGTTGGCTCCAATAAAACTACCCTCGCCAACCGAAACATTGCCCGCTAATACAGCTCCGGGTGCTATATGCACGTAGTTGTCTATAAAACATTCATGCTCAATTACGCATGACGAGTTGCATATAACCGCGTGGCCAATTTTAGTCATAGTGTTTATTACTGCTCCGGGCATTACAACACTAGCTTGGCCCATGGTGGCAGTTGCCGAAACTATTGCCTTAGGATGAATAACTTTCGGAAAATCGAAGCCCTTACTACTCAAATTTTTGTAGACTGCCGCCCTGACGCTGTTATTCCCTATACCAATAAATACACTATAGCTACTAATTACATTTTGTATGCTCTCATATAGCTCACTGCCCATGTATTTTAACTTAAAGGGGTTATTGGCCTTTTCTGTAGCATCGCAATATCCAACCAGACGGTAACCGTTAGACATTAATATCTCTGATACTACATATGCATGGCCCGAATAACCCAAGATTACCGCATTTTTTTCCATGGTCTTACGCTGCTTGGAATGTTTACTAACCTATCTGCCAACCATTCACTGTTTGACAAATCTCCTCGTATTGAATCTTTAAACATGGGCAAGCGGTGCATCAGCTCCCAGGCAGGGCGACTCATTACACCGTGTGCGTTTGCAAAATCTAAAAAAGCGTCCCGCTCCTCAACAGAGTTTAACAAAATAGAATTAAGCCAGTAATTGGCTTTAGCATTGTCAGGCTCTGCGATAAAATTGATTGCTTTATCTTCAAAAAATGCCTTATATACCTGGGCTAAGTCTCGCTTATTATCTAAAAATAATTCAAGTTGTTCTAATTGTGCACACGCTAACGCCGCATTCAAATTGGGCATTCTATAATTGTACCCTATTTCATCATGTATAAAAGCCCAGGCGTGTGGCACTTTTGCTTGTGTCGTTAAATGTTTCGCTTTTTTTGCCAGCGCTTCATCATTGGTAACAATAGCGCCGCCACCACCGCAGGTTATAGTTTTATTGCCGTTAAAACTAAATATACCCATTTTTCCAAAGCTGCCGGTATGTTTATCCTTGTAGTAACTTCCTAAAGATTCTGCCGCGTCTTCTATCAGTTCAATATTCCAATAATTACAAATTTTATCTAGTTCGTCTATTTTGCACGGAAAACCAAAAGTATGCATTGGTACACATGCCTTTATTCTTTTACCCGTTATTTTACTATAACAAAAACCGTTTGAGCCAATGGTTGCATTGTTATCTAAAAAATGCGACAATGCCGCGGGCGAAAGACCCAGGGTGTCGATGTCGACATCAATAAACACAGGTGCGGCACCGATGTAGCTAATAGCATTGCAGGTTGCAATAAAGCTTAACGGTTGACAAAGAACTTCATCATCGGACTCCACCCCTGTAAGCAATAAAGCCAAATGTAATGCATTGGTACCGTTGACGATAGCAACAGCATATGATGAGCCTGTAATTTCACACATCATATCTTCAAATTTATTTACATAAGCTCCAACCGAAGATACAAACGTAGAGTCGATGGCATCAGTAACATACTTCTTTTCGTTTCCTAAAAAAATGTTCGCGTGCAGGGGGATAAATTCCTGAGAGGGATATTGGCTTTTTACCAGTGCTATAACATCATTAAAAATATATTGCATTTAGATATTATAAATATCAGCTTTATATTGCTTTAAATTGGCTTTAACTTTAAACCATGCTATAGTTTCAGCCAGTCCGCACGATAAAGTGTAGTTTGGTGTCCAGTTAGTGTTTTCTAAGATTTTTGTGTTATCGCCGTATAAGCGAAAAACTTCTGATTTTTCGGGGCGCATACGTTCGTTATCTGTTACAATTCTGGCATTGGGATTAATTTGATTTATTAACTCAGATGCTAAATCGCCCACAGATATTTCTGTTTTCGTAGCAATATTACAATCATGGCCTATTAGGCTGTTTGATTTTGCTATTTCTATAAACCCCCTGGCGGTGTCTTTCACATATAGGAGATCTCGCGTTGGCGATACATCGCCTAATTTGATTTCCTCTTTACCATTCAACAATTGGGTTATAATAGTAGGAATGACAGCTCTTGCAGATTGTCTCGGACCAAACGTGTTGAAAGGTCTTACAATAGTTAATGGCAGATCAAAGCTTTTATAGAAGGATTCTGCAATGCTATCTGCACCTATTTTGGAAGCCGAATAGGGCGATTGTGGCTGGCGCGGATGATCTTCATTTATCGGGACGTATTTAGCGGTACCGTATACCTCGGATGTAGAAGTAACCAATACACGTTCAATGCCTAAATCTCTTGCGGCTTGTACTATATTTAGCGTTCCTTTTACATTGGTATCTATATATGAGTCCGGAGAGTGATAACTAAATGGAATTGCAATTAAAGCGGCTAAATGAAATACAATGTCAACGTCTTTCATTGCAGTTCTTATTCCATTAGGATCGCGTATATCTCCTGCAAAAATTTCGATATTGTCAAGTTTTTCGCGTGGCAAAGAATCCAACCAACCCCAGCTATTGAAGGAATTATAATATACAAAAGCCTTTACAATGCATTCCTCACTAAGTAGAGCTTCTACCAGATGGCTGCCTATAAATCCATCAGCCCCCGTTATTAAAACTCTTTTACCTTTTATTTCCATCACTAATCATTATATCGATATAAAGTTTTCTTATAATTACATATACACTTGTTAAAAGGCCAATAAATAGAGCACCTGTTAAAAGGCCTTTTAATTTACCTGTTTTTTCCTTTTTCAAAGGCAGAATTGGCTTGTCAATTACTTGTATAAGTGGTGTTTCTTTTCTTAACGAAAGCTTAGAAAGTTCTAAATTGGCAACTAATTGAGTCAAAATGGTTTGATTAGCCTGCACATCTACCTGCCGCCGTTGAGACGGCACACGTAATATCTGAAGGGTGGGATTGGGATTAGGATTAAAATCTACTGACGACGCGACGCCGCCAATCGCTGCGTTTAACTCCCGTCGTACAGAGTCTGTTTGACGTTGCAGTACATTTACATTTTGGACAGATCTTTTGGTTTTACTGGTTATATAAAAGTTAGAAACCGTTTCCGTTAAAACTTCCGTAAAGTTCTTTGAAAACAATTCATCGGTTGAATTTACTTTAACAGTTATGATGCTAAGTTTCTTATCGACTTTTTCAACCGTTAAATTGCTTTTTATTATCGACTCATAAAATGTGCCAAGAATGCTGTCTTGCTGCAAACTGAATTTAGAACGACTTACGTTCGGTAAGAAACGGATATTTGTTAATCCTGGTTTATCTTTCCAGCCTTCGCGAAGCTTGTTAAAAGAAATGTAGACCTCCGCAAGCGTTTGCTTTTTTCCATTTACATTAACCGCAGTAAGCAATGCGCTTTCTATCATGGAGCGGGATTTCATTAATGCGAGTATGTTATCTCCGGCAAATGCTCCTCCTCCACTGCTTCCACCTAAATCAACCCCAAACTGGCTTGCTAACCCCATTGCTGCACCTAAGCCACCACCTGTTGAATTATCATCTTCTAATGCAAAACTTAACTCAGCGGTATAAATTGGCTTTTGTAAAAAAGCGTAAGTTAAACCAATTAAGCCACCAATAAATCCAGCAGTAACAATAACAACCCAAGTTGATAAAAGATATCTATACCACTTATTTATTTTAGATATAAAATCTCTCAATGACACTTCATCAGAACTATTAGCAGTGCTTTCCTTATCAACATATGTCATTATAATACTATTTATTCAAGCTTAATATACCTAAAATAATAGCTCCCAAAGATGCTAAACCAGTAGTAAATCCTAACACTAATTGAGCTGTATTAGTAGGAGATGGCAATTTTTTTGGCACATAAATTTCACTACCAGGCTTTACCAATGGATGAATGTTGAAAAACAAAAACTTACGCGTCCCTT
>CAMLFI010000291.1 GCA_946479225.1 uncultured Mucilaginibacter sp.
GCACTGATTCTACCTTAACAGGCAACTGGAACATCTGGGACCATCTGCGCCTCGCCCGTAAAACACAACTGCTTAATGACGAGGAACTATATAGCACACTAAGCGCAAATGCGGCTGCTGTTTGGGGTTTTAAAGATAGCGAAGCCAATATAGTAGTGGCGAAAAATAAAGATGGCAGCGGCTTTTATAATGCCCTTTACGCTGTTGAGCCGGAAGATATTTTATTGGTGATCCACCAGGGCAATATCAGGCTGTTTGATGAGGGCCTTCTTAGTCAGCTGCCGGGTATAAACATTGAGAAATTCAGCAGGGTGCATATTAACGGCGCATGTAAATACGTGGGAGGCAATTTGCCTGTGCTGATCAATGAGATCAAAAAATATTATCCGGCCGCTCCCATTCCGGTTACTATTGATAAGGTCGCGTCATGAAAATTGTATTTGCCAGTTATGTTAAAACAGACAAATTTGATAGTCCTGCTGCATGGCTAAAACGCATTAATATATATGCGGGGGTACTATCCACATTGGCAAAAAACCACCGGGTAACAAGCATTGAACAAATAAACTACGAGGGCGATGTTTTGAGTAGCGGCGTAGACTATAAGTTCATACGTTTCTCTAAGTGGGGATTAAAGTTTCCATTTGGGTTGCACCGCACTATAAAGCAATTAAACCCTGATGTTGTACTGATACATGGCCTCCACTTCCCATTGCAGGTGATGCAACTGCGGTTGTACTTGGGCAAACACGTAAAGATTATTGTGCAGCACCATGCCGAGCGCCCGTTTACCGGGATAAAAAGGCATTTGCAGCGTTGGGCGGATCCCTTTGTTGATGCCTATCTATTTTCCTCGCGGGATATGGGGCTTGACTGGATAAAAAGGGGCAACCTGGCCTCACCACAAAAGATACATGAGGTGATGGAAGTATCATCAGTTTTTTATAAAATAGACAGAGCACATTCAAGGTTCAACGCACGCCCTGCCAAACAAATGTTTTTATACGTTGGCAGGCTTATCCCGCTAAAGGATCCATTAACCATTGTAAAAGCCTTTTTGAGGTTTGCTGTTATTGCACCGGATGCAAGGCTGTATATGATCTATCAAACTGACGGACTACTGCCGGAGATAAACGCATTGTTAAAATATCACCCGCAGGCATCAAGTATTGTACTGATTGGAAAGGTGCCGCACGACGAGCTGCTTTATTGGTATAACAGCGCCGATGCTATTATATCGGCATCGTACTATGAAGGCAGCAGCACAACGGTATGCGAAGCGATGTCATGCGGTTGTGTGCCCATTGTTACTGATATATTCTCTTTCAGAATGATGACCGATAATGGCGGCTGCGGCTTTTTATTTGAGCCGGGTAACGAAACAGCGTTGCTATCAGCGTTACTTCATACCCAACAAGTCGATATGCAAAAATTGAAAAAAGCGACTTTGAATCATTTCAGATCACGTTTATCATTTGAGGCTATAGCGGATAAAATAGCGGAGATCAGTAGTACAATTTAAAGACCATTTCGGCAATATCTGTTGCCGGATAGGGCAACACCGGCTCATGGGTAATATTGACATCCTGCATCAGTTCTTTCAGCAATTGGAGCATCGCTTCTTTATTGGCTGCTGTATGCCAGTTCTTAATGGCGCAATCCATCGGCTTTACAAAACTTACCACCTTGGCCCCGGTATACAGCGCCTCTAAGCAGACTGTTCCAAATCCTTCATAATTAGAGGTGTGCAGAAATATCTTTGCGCGCTGCATATAGGCCAGCACTTCCTCGTTAGATAAGCGACCGGTTAAAGTTACGTTATCTGTTAACCCTAACGCTGCCACCAATTGCTTCAGATATTCCATTTGCGAGCCATCGCCACAGATAGCCGCCCGGATGTTTGGGAAATCGCGTTTTAGCAGGGCTATCAATTCTAAAAAAACATCGTATTGCTTTAGTGGGATCAACGAGCCAGCCCCTAAAATGTCTATGTCCCTATCTACAACTATCGGTTTAAACAAGGCAGTATCAATTCCCACCGGAATAACATTTTGCGGCACTATACCATAGTTCTTTGCAAACTCGCGCCGTATAAAATCGGACAAAGCGATCAATGATGCACCATCGGGCTTTATCCTGTCCACATTCTTATTGCCGGGCTTGGCATCCTGCCCCAGTATCCACGAGAAATGTTTAAGCCCGTTTTTTTTAGCGAACCGATGACCAATAACAGAACATTTACCCAGCCAAAAACTTAAGGAGCCAATTATATTATATTCCCTGTTTAGTTTATGCAGGGTAAACCAAACTCTGAAATAAGTGAGCAAACCATAAATGCGTCCCTTATTAGTTCCGCCAAACGAAATAACCTGCACCCCATGCCACTCGTAAGTTTTGGAGAAAAACGGATATTGAAGCGTTAACACTATAATGTTTAGCTCCGGGTGCTGCTGCTTTAAGGCCTTAACAAATATCTGCCTTGGCGGCACGCAGGTGCTGTCGGTTTCATCAGCAGGGAAACCCGGCGTAAGTATCACAAATGTCTTACCCTGATCACGCATCCAATTTAATTATCTTATTGCAATAGTCCAGACCGGCTTTATTGTGTGTTATCAACATGATCATTTTGCCCTGTCGCGCCAAAACGTTTAGCTTTTGCAGCATTTCTTTTTCGGCTATCTCATCCATCTCGCTAAATGGTTCATCCAGTATCAACAGATCAAAATCGTGATATAAAGCCCGCGCAAGCATTATGCGCTGCCGCTGTCCGCCGCTTATATTTTTACCATCTTCGGTAATTGCTTTATCTAAACCTTCGGGATATTGGGCCAGCATTGCATCAATACCACAGTCTGTTATAACCGCTGCCAGTTTAACGGTATTAAAATCATCATCAGTAAGTACAATGTTTTTTAACACCGTATCATTTATAAAAAACGACTGCTGTTTTACATAGGATATTTTTGGCCAATACTGTTGCCGTTGCGCGGCTGTAGTGGTTTGGCCATTTATGGCGATGGTTCCCTTATCCTGCTGTAAAAACCCAAGCAATAAATTGATCAGCGTAGTTTTACCAAGACCCGACCTACCGGAGATCCCCACAAAATCTCCCGGCAATATTTCCATGCTCAAGTTATCGAATACGGCATGCGAATCATATTTAAAACTCAGGCCTTCCAATCGAATTGATTTGATTTGTTGTGGAGGAAGAATCTCAGCACCCTCTTTCAACTCCCCGGGCGGCTGGAGTGCCGGTAATACAAAAGCATATGTTTTCATCTGGCTCAGGCTGTTCAATATCTTAACTACACCGGGAATGATCTTGTACGATGCGGCCATAAAAACGCCCAGACTTAGCAAATCAACGCCCGGCATGCCAGTCGACCATTTATTAACGGCTATCAATATCATAAAGCCTAAAATGGCAAACACTTCTATCGCCCTTGATGAAAGGGCCTGTAGCGTTTGCTGGGTCGAAATGTTATTGTTCAACTTTTGCTGAAACTGAATATACCTGCCGGCAAAAAAAGAATTCTTGTTGTAAATGTTGCTTTCAACAAAACTGTTCAGCGCTTCCTGCAGGTATTGTATCACTCTTATATGGGTCGTTTTAGCTTCTGTTCTTATCCGTTTTAGCTTACGTTTAATAAAATAGGCCAAAGCCACAACCGGCGGCAATAACAGCGCAAACAGCCAGGCAAATAGCAGGGGATGATAAAATACAATTGCGATCACAGTAAAGAAAATCAGCATGCTTTGCGCTATTACCTGCTGCGTATTGGCCAATATATAGGTGCTGAACTCAATAGGCTGATGACTTATCTCGCGGATATGGGTAGACGAATCAGTATGCGTAAAATTTGGATGGTCTTGTTTTAAATATCGCCACATGTTTTGTTCAGACAAGCGGGATGCAACTTTATAAAAAAATCCATTTTGGGCTTTAAGCATCAAATAAGCCAGCCAGTTTTTTAAGCTGTACAGCAAAAAGAAGATCGATATGATCAGTAGAGAGTCGCTTGCCGGATCAATCGGCAGCACCAATATGTGGTTTGCCCCTTTGGTATAAAAATCTACCACAATAAGCAGTAAAGCTAAAAAAGCAATGTCCAGCAGCGTAATGATCAGGTCTGCCGAGATAAGGACACATGCCTTTATCTTTTCCTTACGGGTGAGGATATTTAAAACAGCTGCAACGAAGGGTCTCAAAATAAACAGGGATAGGAGAACTTATGCTAAATTGTAAGCTATAGTCAATACGTTCCGCCCGGCGGCGGGGTTGCCGCGACAATGCTTATTATTAAGTTTTCCCATGCTCTCGCTGCTTGCTAAAGCGTAAAGTCCAGATTTTCCGTTATTCGTTTACCCTCGTTTTTAAATGTATCTATATAAAGCTTAATGCGTTTGCGCGCTACTTCCAG
>CAMLFI010000292.1 GCA_946479225.1 uncultured Mucilaginibacter sp.
ATATTTACTTTTATTGCCTGCAGATTTAATAAATAACTGCTGCAAAGGATATAACGGGCGTAGTCAACTAGCTATTTTTAAATTACGCCTGCCCCATAGTTCCGCCAAAATTTATGGGGAAACCACCTTGCTCGGGTTGAGTTTTTATACGGCCGTTTACAGCTTCGTATTTGGCTATATTGTCTTCAAGTGCCAATAGAAGCCTTTTAGCATGTTCGGGAGTTATAATTATTCTCGATTTTACCTTAGCCTTTGGCACACCGGGCATAACCCGTATAAAATCCATTACAAACTCAGCCGTTGAATGAGTTACAATAGCTAGGTTAGAATATGTCCCCTCGGCAATTTCTTCTGAAAGCTCTATGTTGAGCTGGTTGTCAAATTGTTCTTCCATAGCGCTAAAATAACAAAGCCTTCCACAAATGGGAAGGCTTTGAAAATAATTAATTATTTGCTTATGGTTAAGCTTCTACTTCTTCAGCTTTTGATGCCATCAGACGATCGAACTCTTCCTGAGATCCTACACGGATATTTTCGTATTCGCGTAAACCTGTTCCTGAAGGGATAAGGTGACCTACGATCACGTTTTCTTTCAGACCGAGCATCAGGTCGCGTTTGCCGGCAATTGCAGCCTCGTTCAGTACTTTTGTAGTTTCCTGGAACGATGCAGCCGAGATGAACGACTTGGTACCTAATGAAGCTCTGGTTATACCTTGCAGTATAGGGCTTGAAGTTGCAGCAATAGCATCGCGCACTTCAATCAGCTTCATATCCTTACGTTTAAGAATAGAGTTCTCATCACGCAGTTTTCTAACTGATACTATCTGACCGGCTTTAAATGCTGTTGAATCACCCGGATCAACAACTACCTTTTTGTCAAATATCTCGTCATTTTCCAGCATAAAGTCCCAGCTATCAACAGCTTCTTTCTCAAGGAAGCGGGTATCGCCTGCGTCCTCGATCATAACTTTCTGCATCATCTGGTGAACGATAACCTCAAAGTGCTTATCGTTGATCTTCACACCTTGTAGGCGGTAAACTTCCTGTATACCATTAACAAGATACTCTTGCACGGCAGCAGGGCCTTTAATAGCTAATATATCTGCCGGTGATATTGAACCGTCAGACAATGGCATACCGGCCTTAACAAAGTCATTATCCTGTACAAGGATGTGTTTAGACAATGGAACCAAGTATTTCTTGATCTGTCCGTCTCTTGATTCAATGGTGATCTCGCGGTTACCACGTTTAACACCACCTAAAGTTACTACACCATCAATTTCGGTTACTACCGCTGGGTTTGATGGATTACGTGCTTCAAACAACTCGGTTACACGTGGTAAACCACCTGTAATATCCCGTGTTTTACCTGTAGAACGCGGTATTTTAGCAATAATCTGTCCGGTTTGTAATTTCTCACCTTCTTCAACAGCAATGTGCGCGCCTACCGGGATGTTATATCCCTTAATAACAGTGCCTTTGCCATCAACAACCTGGATAGACGGGTTCTTGGTTTTATCACGGGTATCGATAATCACTTTCTCACGGTGACCGGTTTGCTCATCAGATTCTTCACGGAAAGTGATACCCTCTAATACAGCTTCAAACTGCGTTTTACCCGCAAATTCTGAAATGATTACCGCATTGTACGGATCCCATGAACAGATACGGTCACCACGTTTAATCTTGCTGCCGTCTTTAATGTATAAGTAAGCACCATAAGGAATGTTGTTAGAAACAATTACTTTATTGCTGCCTTCTTCTACTATACGGAACTCGCCAGAACGACCTAATACTACGTCAACCGCACCTTCTTCGCCCTGGTACTCTACAGTACGAACGTTCTCAAACTCGATGATGCCATCAAATTTTGCGTTGATATGAGATTCAGCTGCAATGTTTGACGCGGTACCACCCACGTGGAATGTACGTAGTGTTAACTGTGTACCCGGCTCACCGATAGACTGTGCGGCAATTACACCAACAGCCTCACCTTTTTGCACGCGTTTACCGCTTGCAAGGTTACGACCATAGCACAATGCACATACACCACGCTTGCTTTCGCAGGTTAATACAGAACGAATTTCAATACCTTCTAAAGGTGAATTTTCTATTTGTTTACCAATTTCTTCAGTAATATCCTGTCCTGCGCTAACCAATAACTCGTTAGTGATAGGATCATGAACATCATGTAAAGATGTACGGCCCAAAATACGATCGTATAGTGGCTCAACAATATCCTCGTTATCTTTTAACGCTGTAGTGTAAATACCTCTCAAGGTTCCGCAATCAACGGTACCAACAATCATGTCCTGCGCAACGTCATGTAAACGACGGGTTAAGTAACCCGCATCCGCCGTTTTCAACGCCGTATCCGCCAAACCTTTACGTGCACCGTGAGTAGAGATGAAGTACTCTAATACAGACAAGCCTTCTTTAAAGTTTGAAAGAATAGGGTTTTCAATGATCTCGCCACCTGAACCTGATTTTTGAGGCTTAGCCATCAAACCACGCATACCTGCAAGCTGACGAATCTGCTCTTTAGAACCACGCGCGCCTGAGTCAAGCATCATGTATACCGAGTTAAAGCCCTGGTTATCGTTACTCAGGATGTCCATCACATTCGCGGTTAAGCGGTTGTTGATACGTGTCCAGATATCGATAATTTGGTTATAACGCTCGTTATTAGTAATGAAACCCATGTTGTAGTTACCCATAACCTCTTCTACTTGTTTAGAAGCGGTTTGAATCAGGGTTACTTTTTCAGCAGGGATATTGATGTCTTTAAGGTTAAATGATAAACCACCTTGGAACGCCATTTTAAATCCTAATTCCTTAATATCATCAAGGAACGCGGCAGCCCGGGCCATACCGGTGTTTTTAACTACCTCGCCAATAATATCACGCAGTGATTTTTTGGTAAGTAGTTCATTTATATAACCTACTTCAGTTGGAACGTGTTGGTTAAACAATACACGGCCCACTGTTGTATCAATTATTTTGCTAACGATGCTGCCATCGCGCTCTTTTACCAATGCCTTAACTTTGATAAATGCGTGTAAGTCAATTTTACGCTCGTTGTAAGCTATAATAACTTCTTCGGCAGCATAGAATGTTAAGCCTTCGCCTTTTACAACACGATCAGCGTCCGTTTTACGGCCCTTAGTAATATAGTAAAGACCTAAAACCATGTCCTGAGAAGGTACTGTAATAGGTGTACCGTTAGCAGGGTTTAATATATTGTGCGATGCAAGCATCAACACTTGTGCTTCTAAAATTGCGGCGTTACCAAGTGGTACGTGAACAGCCATCTGGTCACCGTCAAAGTCGGCGTTGAACGCGGTACAAGTTAATGGGTGCAACTGGATAGCTTTACCTTCAACCAATTTTGGCTGGAAAGCTTGTATACCCAACCTGTGTAGCGTAGGCGCACGGTTTAGTAATACCGGGTGTCCTTTAAGTACATTCTCCAATATATCCCAAACCAATGGGTCCTTGCGGTCAACTATCTTTTTTGCAGATTTTACAGTTTTAACCACACCACGCTCAATCATTTTACGAATGATGAACGGTTTGAATAATTCTGCCGCCATATCCTTTGGTAAACCGCACTCGTGCAATTTAAGGTTAGGCCCTACAACAATTACCGAACGTGCCGAGTAATCCACACGTTTACCTAGTAAGTTTTGACGGAAACGGCCTTGCTTACCTTTCAGAATGTCTGAAAGAGATTTTAAAGCACGGTTACCTTCAGTTTTTACCGCGTTAACTTTACGTGAGTTATCAAATAACGAATCCACAGCTTCCTGTAGCATACGTTTTTCGTTACGCAAGATCACCTCTGGTGCCTTGATCTCGATCAAACGTTTTAAACGGTTGTTACGGATAATAACACGACGGTAAAGGTCATTCAAATCTGATGTTGCGAAACGACCACCTTCAAGTGGTACTAACGGACGCAACTCCGGTGGTATAACCGGAACGATCTTAACGATCATCCACTCAGGGTTATTTTCAATCCTTGTTTTTGCACCACGGAAAGCTTCAACAACCTGCAGGCGTTTTAAAGCCTCGTTTTTACGTTGCTGAGAAGTTTCTGTAGCCGCCTGGTGGCGTAAGCTGAAAGAAAGATGGTCAAGATCAATGCGTCTTAACAATTCTTCTAAAGCTTCTGCACCCATTTTGGCTACAAATTTCTGCGGATCTTTATCATCAAGGTACTGGTTTTCTTTTGGTAAAGTATCCAATATATCCAGGTATTCTTCCTCGGTAAGGAAATCCATTTTTGATATACCGTCTGACTCTTTAATACCCGGCTGAATTACTACATAACGCTCGTAGTAGATGATCAGGTCAAGTTTTTTTGTAGGTAAGCCCAACAGGTAACCAATTTTATTTGGCAACGAGCGGAAATA
>CAMLFI010000293.1 GCA_946479225.1 uncultured Mucilaginibacter sp.
GCGACCAGCGGAAGCCATCGCGCGCCTCAAATTCTTCCTCATACGCCGAGTCGAATGTTCCGTTTATCAGGCGGTCGGTGCCATCGGTGGTTAATGCTTTTGCGATACCGCTTGCAACGTCCTCTACATAAATGTTATTGCCGCTAACATAAGCCACCTTGGTACCATCAGGAGATAACTTGGCAAACATCAGCGATGAGGCCGGTTTATCCTTGCCTATTTGCTTAAGAGTCTGATTAGTTTTATCAAACAGCCAATAATCACCGCGTGTATCTTGTCGCCAAACCTTTTTGGTATTGGTGTTGATCAGGATCTTTTGCCCGTCAGTTGTAATGGTAAAACGGGTTACGGCTATCGGCTTTCCGCCTTGCGGGGTAAGCTGGGCAATACTTGCTAAAACGGTTTTTTTAGACACGTCGCGCGCATCAAGCGATACGATCTCACCGTTCTGAGTCGTATAATACTGATAGCCGTCAGGTGCCCAATAGCGTTGGGCATTTGCAGCATATACAAAAAATAGGATCGCCAATAGCGGCGATAAAAATTTTATCGAAAACTTCATGAGAATAAATATTCAGTTAATGTAAAAACAAGCTATTGCTTATTTTTGGCGTTAAAATTAAGATATTATAGCGTTATTTAACGCATCGAAAACCTAAACGATAATTACGCTATTATAAACCTAATATATAGACGCTTGTTTTGTATGAGAAGAGTTGTATTGATAATTGGCTGTATGTGCCTTGCTATTGTTGCATATGGTCAGCGTGTGGATAGGAGTTCGTTTATTCGGGATAGCCTTGATATGTACATCAATCGGGCGATGACTACCTGGCGCATACCGGGTGTGGCGGTTTGTGTTGTAAAAGATAACCAGGTAGTGTTAATGAAAGGTTACGGCATTAAGGAAATGGGGCTCAATGAACGAGTGGACGAGAATACCCTATTTATGATAGGGAGTAACACAAAGGCTTTTACAGCTACCGCACTTGCAATGTTAGCGGATGGGAATAAACTTTCTTTGGATGATAAAGTAACAAAATACTTCCCCTGGTTTAAGCTGGATGATAAAGCGGCCGGCGAAATGGCTACTGTCCGCGATCTGTTGTGCCACCGTCTCGGCTTAAAAACCTTTCAGGGCGATTTTACCTTTTATAACAGCGATCTTACACGCATACAGATCACCCAAAAAATGAGCCAGCTAAAAGCGGCGTATCCTTTTAGAACTAAATGGGGATACACCAATTCAGCATTCTTAACTGCGGGTGAAATAATTCCAAGAGTTTCGGGAAGATCATGGGAGGATTATTTAAAGGAGAATATTTTCGCGCCACTTGGTATGAGCAATACACTGGCTCTAACCACAGAATTGCCAAAGTCGCTCAATCGCACTGTACCACATACTTTTACTGACGACCGCCTAACTCCTGTACCTTACGCTCAACTGGATAATATGGCACCTGCAATGAGTATATCATCATCAGTAAATGACATGAGCAAGTGGGTAATGGCGCTATTAAATAATGGGAAAGTAGGGGCACGACAGATTATACCCGCCGCAGCAATTGCTGCTACACGCGCTCCGCAGGATGTTGTGGGTATGGTGCGTCGCTTAAGCGGAAAGACTGATTATTCCTTATATGCGTTAGGCTGGCATCTGGAAGATTACGCGGGGCATAACCTGGTTATGCACGATGGCGGAGTTACGGGCTATGTATCGTCGGTTACATTGGTTCCTGAAGAGCGTTTGGGTATTATTATTTTAACCAATACAGATCAGAACGACCTGTACGAAGCTTTAAAGTGGGAACTTATTGATGTTTTCCTGAAGCTGCCATTCCGCAATTATAGCGAGCAATACCTTACCCGCGCAAAAAATGGTAAAGCTTTGCAACAGCAGACTGATAAGAAACTGCGAGATTCGGTTGCGTTGAATTTACAGCCCATTCCGTTTGTGAGTAATTTTACCGGAACCTACCATAATGACCTATATGGAAATGTTTCAATAACGCGCGGGCTGAATAATGATCTGGAGATGCGGTTTGAGCATCATCCGCGCATGTTTGCTAAGCTGCAGCCATTAGGAGGATCGCGTTTTTATGCAACTTTTTCCGATCCTATATATGGCAAAACGGTTTTCCCGTTTACTATACAGAATGGAAGGGTTATATCAGTAAGAGTGCAGGTAAGCGACTTTATAGAACTAGATCCTTACGAATTCAGGAAAATCAATTAAAATCAACCAGCGTAATATCAAATATCAATACCGCATTGGCCGGAACAGATCCTGATCCGTCGTTCTTATAAGCCAGACCAGACGGTATGAAGAGTTTTATATGTCCGCCTTTTCCAATTTTGGGTACACCAATTTGCCAACCTTGTATCAGATTACTTAGCGTCGGAAAATAATAAGGACTGGTTTTACTGTCAAAAACAACACCTGTAGACATAAGTTTACCTTCGTAGGTAATATATACACCATTAGAAACAGTTGGTTTTGTAGTGCCTCCGGGAGTAATGATCTGATAGTATAGACCAGATTCATCCTTAACAGCCGATATACTATTTGTAGTAAGATAGGTTGTTATCTGCGTGTCGTCAAGTTTGGCTTGTGCTGCCGCATCGAACTTTTCAGATTTTTTGCACGCCGTTAATACGGTTATGATCAGACAGAAAAACAGTAAATATTTTTTCATATAAATTTATGGCCTTGCTATGCAAGTTTAACGCAAAAGTACTTTAACTATTTTGTTTATACTGTTAAAGAATGTTAAAGCGCCGTTTTAATTTTTAGTTCATTTAACTGTGCATCAGCAATTGTTGATGGCGAATCTATCATCACATCGCGCCCGGAATTATTTTTAGGGAAAGCTATTACATCGCGGATTGAATCCAGGCCAGCAAAAATAGAGCACAACCTGTCAAACCCAAAAGCTATACCACCGTGTGGCGGCGCGCCATATTCAAACGCATCCATCAAAAAACCAAATTGCTTCTGAGCTTCTTCGGTACTAAAGCCTAAATGTTTAAACATAAGGGCTTGCAAAGCACGGTCGTGTATACGAATAGAACCGCCGCCTATTTCGGTGCCGTTTATAACCAGGTCGTAAGCATTTGCACGTACATCACCCGGGTTTGTATCTAGTAACGCAATGTCCTCTGGTTTTGGCGAGGTGAACGGATGGTGCATTGCATGGTAACGTTCAGTTTCTTCATCCCACTCTAATAACGGGAAGTCAAGTACCCAAAGCGGTGCATAAGTATTTTTATCACGCAGCCCTAAACGATTGCCCATTTCTAAACGAAGTTCATTTAATTGCTTGCGAACTTTGTCAGTTGTTCCGGCCAATACCAGCATCAGGTCGCCTTTCTCGGCTTCAAAAGCTGCCGCCCAATTAGTCAGATCATCTTCGTTATAGAATTTATCAACTGATGATTTTAGTGTACCATCAGTGTTGTAGCGGCAATAGATCATGCCAGTTGCACCTATTTGCGGGCGTTTTAGCCATTCGGTAAGCTCATCAATTTGCTTACGGGTATATTCAGCACAACCTTTGGCGTTGATACCCACCACCAGTTCTGCATTATCAAAAACGCCTAAACCTTTGCCTTTAACTATATCATTCAGTTCAACAAATTGCATCCCGAAACGGATATCCGGTTTGTCAGACCCATATAAACGCGCTGCATCAGCATATTGCATACGTGGGAAATCGTTAAACTCAATACCCTTTACATTTTTAAATAAATGGCGGGTCAATCCTTCAAAAATATTCAGGATATCTTCTTGCGTTATGAACGCCATCTCGCAATCTATCTGTGTAAACTCCGGCTGGCGGTCGGCACGTAGATCCTCGTCCCTAAAGCATTTTACTATCTGGAAATAACGGTCAAAACCGCTAACCATCAGCAATTGTTTAAATGTTTGTGGCGATTGTGGCAGGGCGTAAAACTCGCCCGGATTCATGCGACTTGGCACAACAAAATCGCGCGCACCTTCAGGTGTTGATTTGATCAGTACCGGAGTTTCTACCTCAATAAAGTTCAAACCATCCAGATACTTACGTATCTCTTGCGCCATTTTGTGGCGAAGCACCAGGTTGTTGCGTATAGGGTTGCGGCGCAGATCAAGGTAACGGTATTTGGCCCGAAGCTCTTCGCCACCATCGGTATCATCCTCAATTAAAAACGGAGGGATTTTGGCTGCGTTAAGTACTTCTATGTCGGTTACGGTTATCTCAATTTCGCCTGTAGGTATTTTAGCGTTTTTGTTTGTACGCTCTATTACGGTGCCTGTAACTTTAATTACAAACTCACGACCTAACTCGCGACTGGTTTCACGCAGTGCGGCATCGCTGTCAGTATTAAACACCAATTGGGTTAATCAGTAACGGTCGCGCACATCA
>CAMLFI010000294.1 GCA_946479225.1 uncultured Mucilaginibacter sp.
TTGATTGCCTGTTACAGATCTATATAGCAGACGAAGAAACCAAATTCGGACTGGGTTTTGATGAAGCCATCGAGTTGTTGCGTGACGAGGAGTTTTCGACACTAAAAAATATCCGTATTCGTGGCGTTATGGGCATTGCGACAAACACAGATAAGGAGAAACAGCTTAAGGATGAATTTTACGAGCTTAAAACATTTTTTGAGGGGCTAAAGCAAAGTTTTTTCAGGAAAGACAATAGCTTTGATACCGTATCAATGGGCATGTCATCTGACTATGAAATAGCCATAGAACAGGGCAGCAACATGATACGGGTTGGCAGCACAATTTTTGGCGGCCGGATAATTAAACACTGGAAAAATAATTGAAGTTGATATTGGATTTCGGATTTTTAATTTCGGATTTATTTTATTCAGAATTTTTAAGATGGTCTAAGGACCAACGACATAATGATCAATGACAATTAACCTAAGAGTTGCTGTAAAGGAAGACTGGGTACGCCTGTTGGAATTAGTTAATGAGCTTGCCGTTTATGAGAAATTCCCGGAGGAAGTAACCGTTACTTTGGAGGAGTTTGAAGATGCCGGTTTTGGTGAAAAACCTGTTTGGCGGGCATTTGTTGCTGAAGTAGATGGCATGGTGGTTGGTTTTGCCTTATATTATATCCGCTTTTCTACCTGGAAAGGCTGCAGATTATATCTGGAAGATTTTTTAGTTACGGAAAACATGCGCGGTAATGGCATTGGCAAAATGTTGTTCGAAAGAGTGTTGAAGGAGACTAAAGAAAAAGGATATAGTGGCATGGTTTGGCAGGTGCTTGACTGGAATGAACCCGCCATCAACTTTTATAACAAGTATGGAGCTAATATTGAAGCAGGTTGGTTAAATGCATCTGTATCATTAGAACAGCTGCGAAAAATTTCAAGTTTATGAGGGGACGCGTATCGATAATAGCTGTAATGTTGGGGTTAAGCGCTTGTCAATGGGGCGAAACCAGTCACCAAAAGGCAGACATAAATACTGATACACTCGCTTTTACCTACCAAACTATAAAAAAACGTGCGGATGATTGTGGCGATAAAGCCGATACCAACTGCACCGTTGTCAGATTAAAATATCCGCACTTTAAAACAGATAGCAAGCTCAATGATTCCTTAAAAAGCAGATTGTTGAATTTGTTTTTTAAAGAAAAACCAGACACCGGTATAACCGAAATGGTAAACAGCTTTCTAACAGATTATTACAAATTTAAGAAGGATGACCCAAGAATGGGCATGATCTTCGACCTGGATGCCCACGCAATAATTTTACGACAGGATTCAAGCCTTACTACGCTGGAAATCGGCGGTTATACTTTTCAAGGTGGCGCACATGGCAGCTCTGTAATTACCTTTATAAACTGGAACACCAAAAAGCAAAACTTTGTAACGCTGTCGGATATTTTAACTGATGGCTATAAAACCAAACTTGCTGCCGTAGCGGATACAATATTCAGAAGGCAGGAAAAGCTTAGCGATACAACATCATTGGCGCGCGATTACTTTTTTAAAGACGATAAATTCTCGCTAAATGAGAACTATCTGATAACTCCTTTGGGCATCAGATTTTTATATAACCAATATGAGATAAAACCGTATGCAGCAGGTACAACCGACCTGTTTATTCCTTACAATAAGATACGATCACTTTTGCGCCCTAACACGGTGGTAACTCAATATATTAAATAATGCTTGTTTTTAAATTCGGCGGCGCATCCGTTAAAGATGCAAAAGGTATTATCAACCTGGCAAATGTGGTTGAGCAATACAAAGGTAATCAGCTGCTTATTGTTGTTTCTGCAATGGGTAAAACCACTAACGTTTTAGAAACCTTAACCAGGGCGTATGCTAATGGATCTGAAAATATGCATAACGTATTTGAGGATATCAAACAATACCATTACACCATAATGGCTGAGCTGTTTGAGGCATCACATCCTGTTTTTGACGAAGTGGCCAACACTTTTGTGGAGATAGACTGGATGATTGAGGAAGAGCCTCAGGATGATTATGACTTTATTTATGATCAGATCGTATCCATAGGTGAGTTGGTTTCTACCCGTATAGTCGCTGCTTATTTAAACAAAGCGGGCCTAAAAACACAATGGGTGGATGTTCGCGGATATATTCATACCGATAACACCTATCGCGAAGGCACCGTTATCTGGGACAAAACCCGCGAAAGCATCAGCAAAAATATTCCTGCTTTACTTGATAAAGGTTTTGTAATTACTCAGGGTTTTTTAGGCGGCACGTCAGAGAATTTCACTACGACACTTGGCCGCGAGGGATCAGATTATACCGCTTCTATCTTCGCTTCGTGTTTGGGCGCAGAATCTGTTACCATCTGGAAGGATGTACCCGGCGTATTAAATGCCGATCCGAAATATTTTGAAAATACCGTGAAGTTTGATGTGCTTAGTTATAATGAAGCCATTGAGATGACTTATTACGGCGCGACAGTTATCCACCCGAAAACTATAAAACCGCTGCAAAACGCCAATATCCCGTTGCTGGTTAAACCTTTCGGTGATCCAACTGCGCCCGGTACTGTTATAGGTGGAAATGTTACACCTGTATTTGAAAAGCCTGTAATTATATTAAAACAAAACCAGGTACTGCTTTCGATTTCTACTAAAGATTATTCGTTTATCACCGAAAATAATTTGAGCGATATATTTGGACGGTTTGCTGTAAACAATGTAAAAATAAATACCATGCAAACATCCGCCCTTAGTTTCAGCATATGTATTGACTATAAGGAGGAAAGTTTCGCTAAATTCATTGCGGTTTTTGACGACGCTTATAAAGTTCGTTATAATACCGGTCTTACCCTATTAACGGTAAGACACTACGGCGAAACAACCCTGAAGGAATTAACCGCGGGTAAAACCGTTTTATTGGAACAATTTAGCCGTTTTACGGCACAGGTTGTATTAAAGTAGACGGAATTACTTTTCGCTAAAAACCTCAATTGATTTTAGAAGCGGAGAGCCACCGGCATTTCCAACTCCTGCTACGGTATAAATTTTCCCTTTATAAAAAACTGCTCCCGCTGCATGGCGGCCCTCAACAATAGGTGCCAGTGTACGGAATGTGCCTGTTTTAACATTATAAACTTCTACTTCGTTATGGGCTTTGCGTTGCTTAGCGCTTTCGCCGGCTATAATAAACAAGTCGTTTTTAATAGCTATTGTTGTATTTCCGGCACGTAACGTAGGTAACTTTGCAGGCGCTGTGCTCCATTGCTTGGTTTTAAAATCATATATATCTACTGCATCAATCACATTCGCCAGTCCCTTTTTTTCAAGTGCGTTTGACTGCACACCTCCTATTAAATATAATTTATCATCAATAAGTCCCGCTCTTACATGGTCTCTGGCGGTTGGTGCATCCGCCAGTTTCGTCCACTTGCCTGTTTTAGGGTCATACTCATCAAACCAGGTTACATTGCCTGTCCAGTGCCCATCTATTATACCTGTAACAACATAAAATTTGTCTTTGTAAACCACTACCCCACCCGAGCCGCGTCGTCTGTCTGCAGGTATCTCGTCACCGACCCGCCAGGTATCTGTTTTAGGGTTGTATATATAAATGTTTGCCACAGGTTTTTCGTGCGGGTAACCGCCTGTCATAGCGCATACAAGATATACCTCATCTTTATAAACCACCGCCTGAAAATGGTTCAGTTCGATGGGAGGCTTTGCACCGTTTGTCCATGCATTTGTTTTGGGATCAAAAATATTCACATCATTTATCCCACGTCCGCCAATTAGGTAGAACTTGTCTTTCACAGCGACAAAATCACACTCTTCCCGTGGGGTGTAACTCCCGCTCGCTTCAATTATTTTCCAGGAATAATTCTCAAACTGGGCGTAAGCAGTATTGACAAAAACATATGTCAGCAGTAAAAAAAACGTAAATCTTTTCATAGTGATCTTTAATTTGGTCTGTATTAAGGATAAACAGACGGCTTACTTGGTTTCTGCATTAAAAGTATCATATTTTTCGCACATTACACAACACTCAAACCTGCGTAATAATAAACGCCATTAAGTATATTCAATGGCGTTTAATCAATTATTACTGTCTTGCCGGAGAAGGCTGGGGCGGTGCGCCCTGAGGCGGCGGGCCTTGCGGGCCTCCCCTTCCATCAGGCGGTCCACCAGGACCGCGCATACGCATTTCCTCTTCTATCTGCTGATATTTTTTAAACTGAGCGGTAGTTAGGATGGTTTTTAATTTATTATTGCGCACTGCAACAAGCTTATCAACATCTTCCTTCTTTCCGGGAGGCGGAGGGGGCGGTGGCGCCAACATCTCCGGGCGCGGCGACTCGTTCGCG
>CAMLFI010000295.1 GCA_946479225.1 uncultured Mucilaginibacter sp.
CCTTTTTTCGGAAAGCACGTGATCGCCAAGGCTGTAATTGGAGTTCCTGCCATGGCCCAAACGTCGTTGATGGAATTCAATGCTGCGATGCGGCCGTAATCAAACGGGTCATCAACGATTGGCGTGAAGAAGTCCAGGGTTTGAACGAGAGCGAGGTAACGAAAGCCGGGGTATTACCTCATCTGTACACACCCCAACTTTTGACGTGGAAGAAACAGCATTGGAAACCAGCGTTGGCTTGATGGCGTATCTTGCTGTAAAACAATTGGGTAATTAATGGTGGGTTCATGGTTCATGGTTGATAGATCATGGCTAAAATTTCTTTTAGCTTTAGTCTTTTTGCTTTCAGCTTTTAGCTCAAGAGCGCAACGTTATAATCCCGATACTACGCTGACCATTGTTATTGACACGGCGGTAGTCAACATCAAATCGCATAAACTTACCGAACAGGATTTTATTGATGCCGTTGTTGCAGACACCGGTTTTTATAAAGCCTTTCGCGATATGAAACGCTACAGCTTTGTGGCCGAAAATCACCTTTATACTTATGATAAAAAAAATAAAATTGAAGGTGAGATCTACCGCAAGGTACGCCGCACCATGACGGGCAATAAGTCTAAAGTTGAGTACCTGGTAAAGCAGGACAAGGGCAAATTGTACAAAAAGAACGGCAAGTATGATCTGTACACCTTGGAGATGTTCGATTATATTTTTGACAACGCCTATAAATCTGATTTTACTGCGGGTGAATCGCTGCCACCTTCAGACGGTAAAAATGGCTCGTATAAAGATAAGTTGAAGATGCTCATCTTTCAGCCGGGGCGCAAGATAAGCGGCATACCTTTCCTGAGTAAAAAGACAGAGATATTCGGTAAGGACATGCGGCAGTATTATTTCTACCAGTTTTCGCGCGGTACATATTTAGACTCCATCCCTGTTTACCGTTTTAAGGTTATCCGCAAGCCCAGCATTGCAGATAACGATGTAATGATAAACGAACTCACCACTATATTTGACGTGCGCGATTTTACAATACTCGGCCGTTTTGTGGACATGCGATACCACAACCTGCTTTTTGATTTTGATGTGAAGATGAACATTGAGCTGATCCCTTTCCGCGATAAGCTGCTACCCGCTAAAATAAGCTACCAGGGCAACTGGGATGTGCCGCTGCATAAAGAGGAGCGGGCTAGCTTTTTGATTACGCAGAAGGAGTATAAGTAGGATTAATAGAGGTTATTGCGGGGAAGAGTTGAGAACTTATCGCGTATTTTTAGTTATTACCTCATCTTTCTCTTACTCAATTGCCTCACTTAAAACAACCTCACTTTTTTTGCTTCTCCCGCTAACTTCATCAAAATATTCTTCATATTTTGCATGGTTGGTTTTCATAACCCAATCCCAAAAGTTAAAATACAAGCCATAATTTGATTTTACAAACTGGTGGTGCAAATTGTGATGAGTAGATGTATTGCTAAACTTAGTTAACCAGTTTTTAATAATCCATTTGGGATATAATTCATAACCAAGATGACCATAAACATTTAGTATTAACTGAACAATAGCAAAACTTTTGATTGCAGATATATGGCTGGGTATAGTAAAAGCGATAAGTGGAATAATGCCTGCATTGATAATAGCTTCGAATGGGTGAAAAGCATAAGCTGAAAAGGGAGTTGGGTTGCGCGATAAATGGTGTGTTTTGTGCACCCGGTTGAAAATTGGTTTCCAATGTAAAAACCGATGAGTCCAATAAAAATAAGCATCGTGCATAATAATCATAATCCATACATTTAAATAACACCAGGTATATCCATATTTATTAGCGGGTGCGTAAATAAGGGTATAACCTTGCTCATTTGCCCAAACTACCAAAAGGGTAACGGCGAAAAAAATAATGATGGTTGAAAAGGAATACTTTATATCACGGATAACATCTTTGTTTTTAGCATAGCGCTGTTGAATTTTGATGTGCCAAAAGAATTTTTTGTTCCAGGCATAAAAAAATAGGTAAAATGCTCCGGCAATTAATATATAATGGAAAACGGCAAATGTTACATACTCAATATTCCTATCAAGGAATATTGTTAACTCCTTTACTGCATTTGCTATTGAAGAGAATAATTGCATACTGAACAATAAAGATAATGCTAAAAGCATCAAATGTAAATTTAAAACGGATATTACTATTGCCCGGTCGTGCAGAATGGTCTTTACTTAGCAGCATTCTACCTGTTAAATATTATTTACATTTGTTTGTAAAAGAAGTATAAAACTAACGCTAATTATTTACAATTAAGCCATGCAAACAACAAACCGTATCTATGCACTGGATACGCTGAGGGCAACTATGATGCTGCTGGTAGTTGTTATTCACTCTTCTCTTACCTATACCGTTAGCAATTTTGGCAGTCTCTGGCCAATTAAAGACCCGCGTAACGTAAATGAATTATTTGATTTTTTGGTAGCGTTTTGCCATTCATCTGCAATGCCGGTGTTTTTTGTAGTATCGGGGTTTTTGGCGTCAATGCTTTTTATTGAAAAGGGCCCTGAAAAGATGATAGTAAATCGTTTAAAACGAATAGGTCTACCCTTCATAGCAGGGCTGATGATATTAGGCCCGATAGTGTTTACAGCTGTTAATTATTTTAATTTAACAGCCGCCGGCAAAGCAAATACATTTTGGGCCTTGATAGAAGGTTTTAAAGCGTTCCCCTGGAAAAATGGTAGCACAATGCACCTTTGGTTTTTGTATTTTCTGTGCTTTTTTTGCATTGGCGGCTGGGGAATTGCCCTGCTTTGCAGAAAAATATCGTACCGCATAACCCCCAAAACCAGCGCAGGCTTTGAAGTAATTCTGCGGTTTAGGTTAGCGCCGGTTTTATTTGCTGTTATTACTTATCTGATATTCTGTGTACAACGAAAAGGTTTTATTTCTTCTTATATATGGTTCTCTTTTGTTAGCTGGACATTTTTGCAATTTGCCTTGTTTTTTGCATTTGGCTGGTTGTTATACCATCAAAAAAAACATCTTGAGAGATTCCAAAAAGATGATTGGCTTTTCGTCGTTATTGGCACGATATTATTTTTTGTGCACTATGCCATCTTTAGGGTGCAACCCAATATCGAAAAAACCTCCGGTTTATACATATTCGCGGCAATAAAGGCTCTTTCTATATGGTTTTCGGTATTTGGGATAATGGGTTTGTTTTTACGGTTTTTTAACACCTATTCGCCCCTTGCACGTTACATATCGGATGCTTCATACTGGATATATCTGGTGCATTTGCCGGTGGTGATATTTTTCCAGGCCCTGTTGATTAACTTTGATATAGACCCTTTTTTCAAATTTCTGGTAGTTCTTCCGGGGACATTAATTGTGGTATTAATCATGTATAACTTTATGGTAAGAAATACCTTTATTGGTAAATTTTTGAACGGAAGAAAATATGCACCCGGTTTATCGAATGAAGGGCATGCAACAACAGGCGAACTAAGTGCTTAGTGCGTCCTCAAATTACACGGTCAATCGATGAAATCAAACTTAGATCAGTGTAATTCGTGTTCCGCTACCTGCTTTATCACCTCATTCCGCTGCGTTAACAAACTGGTCATATAAGCCTTTAGCGTGATGAGGTTAAATAGCTTCCCAAACAAACCATAAGGCGATTCAAACACAAATACATCCCGCATTAAAGTACCACCATCTACCTCAAAAAAGTAATGCTCATGCCTAAAGCTTTTAAAAGCGCCGCTAACCATTTCATCCGCAAAAAAGTACGGAGAGTTAAACTCCGTTATTTTGGTGGTGAGATTTTGCCAGATAAAGAAATGCTTTGCCCGCCAGGTAACGGTTTCGTCTAATTCAATAAATCCGCTGGTTCTACCGGCAATGGCTTGCTCGCCGGTGTGTTTGGTTGATATCAAATGCAGATCAATACTCCGCGACAGATCAAAGCACCTTTTAAGGGGAGCGTTGATGTGAGTGTGGAGTTCGATGGTCGCCATTTATTTGATTTCACCGATTGTTAAAAATGATTACACCGATGCTCACTAAATCGGTGTAATCGCCCCAAATCAGTATGATCAAAATCACTAAAATTCCGCGTTCTTAGGGAACCTCGGGAAAGGAATTACATCCCTAATATTACCCATGCCAGTAACAAACAGCACCAAACGTTCAAAGCCCAAACCAAACCCGGCATGCGGGCAAGCACCGAATCTGCGGGTATCCAGGTACCACCAAAGTTCGTCTTTAGGTATACCTATCTCATCCATGCGCTGCTCTAGCTTATCTAAACGCTCTTCACGCTGCGATCCGCCTATTATCTCGCCAATACCGGGGA
>CAMLFI010000296.1 GCA_946479225.1 uncultured Mucilaginibacter sp.
CAAGCCACACGTGCCGTGCGCGATACAAGGACCCGTGACGGAAATACAGTGCGCCCCGAGGTACAGCAAGTAAGACCTTCATACACTCCTCCTCCGAGCAATAACTCCGGTGGTGGTGGTGGCGGAAATTCCGGTGGTGGCGGAGGAGGTGGCGGCGGCGGTCGTCCGGTTAGACCATAAAACTTTTATCAGCTATAACTATGAGAATAAAATATATAATGTGTCTGGTAGCTTTAACAGCTATAGGCAAAAGCAGCTTTGCACAATATGCAAAAGATGCCGTTAGGTTTTCAACCTCGCAAGCCGGAACTACCTCGCGTATTAAGGCAATAGGCGGTGCAAATATTGCGGTGGGTGGTGACCTTACCTCTGTTGGCGGTAATCCGGCAGGTTTGGGTTTCTTTACGCGGTCAGAGATAAGCGTTACACCTGAGTTTGATGCTACAAAAAACAACGCGACTTATTTGGGGCAATCGGCCACCGAGTCAAAAAATTCGGGCAACCTTAACAATATAGCAGCTGTTTTTTACAGCCGGCTTAACACACCCCGCGGAACAGATAAAACCAAAGGTTGGTTAAGCTTCAACTTTGGTGTAGGCTATAACCGCACAAATGATTTTGGCGAAAAGATAAGCTTCGGCGGTACCAATACATCAAGTACTATAAACGATTACTATGCCAGCCTTGCTAATTCATCAGGTATTACCGGCGACTTTGTGCAGGGTTATGCTTACGACCATAATTTAATTGACGCGTACAATACCTCGTCAACCCCTTATCAAAGTAACAACCCACGGCCTATCTCGGTAAAACAGGCCAACAATATTATGCGTACCGGTGGGCAGTCGGAGTTTAATCTTTCATTGGGTGCCAATTACAGCAACAAACTGTATTTAGGTTTTGGTATCGGTATAGCCAGCCTAAATTATAACTCAACTAATATGTTTAATGAAACAGGCGTTGTAAATATCGGGGAAGGAACCCCGGCAGTTTTTGTTAACAGGAATTATAATTCTACCTATTCGCAGTATCAGGCCACTAAGGGTGCCGGGTTTAACGCAAAAGTAGGTTTGATATACAAAATAGAAGAAAATGTTAGGTTAGGCGCTCAAATAACCAGCCCTACATGGATGAGCATTGATGATGCTTTTAGTGAAGGCTTAAATACGCAGCTAAGTAGCGGTACCAAATACTCAAGCGCCTCGCCGGATTATACTTTATCTTATTCAATGCGTACCCCGTTCAAGGCCGCAGGTGGTCTTTCCGTATTTTTAGGTAAAGCAGGCTTTTTAACCGGCGATGTTGAGTATATCAATTACAGTTCGACCAAAATTAATAATACTGACGGTTATGATGCTTCATATGATAACTCTGTTATCAGAAAGACTTACAAAGGCGCTGTTAATATTCGCGGAGGTGCAGAAATAAAAGTGGCTCCTAACTTTATGCTTCGTGGAGGTTATGGATTACTCGGTAGTCCCCTTAAAACTGATGGCAAAAACACTACCCTGGCAACAGGTGGTTTGGGTTATCGTTTTGGCACTTATTATTTTGATGCGGCATACCAGCATGTATCAGGCTTGCAGATCATCAACCCTTATTTATTGGGTAGTGCATCGCCGGCAGCCAACGTTAACCGCACTAACGATAATTTATTTCTCACTTTAGGGATGAGGTTCTAAGGTTTATATCGATTAGATAATTTAAGCCCCTCCGAATAACCGGAGGGGCTTTTTTGTTCTTTTAGCTCACGCGCAAAAAAAATTAAACGATATTTGATTTGTAAATTCATGTTTAATCACTATAAATAAAATCCTTAACCATGCTCACCATAGACAACTACCTGGACAGTCATTACATTGGCAGAAGCAATTGGCTGCGGGCAGCGGTTTTAGGTGCCAACGATGGCATTATTTCCGTTTCGAGCTTAGCTATAGGTGTTGCAGCAGCAAGCAGTACCCGCGAACCTATTTTATTAGCCACGGTGGCCGGCTTAGTGGCGGGAGCCCTTTCTATGGCAGCGGGCGAGTACGTGTCGGTTAGTTCGCAAACCGATACCGAGAAAGCTGATATTGAGCGCGAAGCCATAGAGTTACAGGAAATGCCGGAAGAGGAACTTAAAATGCTGGCACAGATATACGAGCGACGCGGCTTAAAGAAAGAAACGGCTATGCTGGTGGCGCTTGAGTTAACAGAGCATGATGCCCTGGGAGCACACATGCGCGATGAACTGGGAATAAACGAAATTAGCCAGGCTAACCCTATACAAGCGGCCTTAGCATCGGGCGCATCATTTACGGCGGGTGGTTTACTGCCTCTTTTGGCAGTTGTATTTTGTCCGGTTTTGCAAATGGAGTATTATTTATACGCGTTTACCATTGTGTCCTTAATGATACTGGGTGCAGTTGCCGCTAAAACCGGTGGCTCGCACATAGGCAAAGCAATTGCACGTATAACCATTTGGGGAACATTAGCCATGGGATTATCTGGTCTGGTTGGTTATATATTCGGCGTAAAAATTTGATCTATATCGTCTAAAAATACCGCTCCAGATTCAACCCATAAGTAAACAGCAAATTCTCACTGCTTGTGCGGTTTTGGCGATTATAGTTTAATGAGGAGCTTATACTGAGCCAGCTACGTAACTTAACTGAAAGACTATTAGTTGAGCGGATAATATAATCATACTTTCTGTCGAACGAGTTTTGCAGGAAACTACTGCTTTCAAAAACAATTATGCTATTAACATTAAAGCGCATGGCCAGTCGGAAGGAATTGCGATAGGTGTGATAAACGTCTCGTGTATTGCCTGATAGCATCAAATCACTGGTATCATAAAGTACCCCGTCGCTCAAATTTAAATAAGCGTTGGGCTGATCTACCAAACTATAAGCTATCCCCGCTCCTGCCAATAATTGGTTGTTAATTTTAAGCGAATAGCTGGTGTTATAATTCAACAATCCCCAGTAATAAAAATGCTTCGGGCCTTTATATAAATTAAAATCAATGAATGACGAATAATCGTTATTAGTAAGCCCGGCATTTTGTCGTCCATATATCCAGGTGTTAGTAAAATTAAGGGAGATGTCTTTCTTCCGGATATTAAACTTAAGGTTGTTATTAAGTAAATAAGCTGTATTACCGTTAGCTTTATTTATAGAGCCAGTCGGTGCAAAACTTATGTGGTAAAAAGTACTGTCGTTATACTGCGCGTAAACTTCATTAACAAACAATATAGCCGCCACAAGCATTAACCATTTTAGCGAATGAATATGTTTGCTTTTAAACATCAGCCATTTACTACTTCGCCACCGTTTACATGTATAACCTGTCCGGTTATAAACGATGCATCATCCGAAGCTAAAAACACGTAAGCCGGTCCCAATTCTGATGGTTGTCCTGCCCTTCCCATGCCTGTTTGCGTTCCAAACTTTTCTATATCCTCTTTCTTAAAGGTGGACACAATTAGCGGCGTCCATACAGGGCCAGGTGCAACCGCGTTTACCCTGATCTTCTTTTTAGCGAGATTGGTAGCCAGCGACCGTGTAAATGATGTTATAGCACCTTTTGTGGATGAGTAATCTATCAGGTGGGGCGATGAGCGATAGGCTGTTACTGATGTGGTATTGATGATGGAATCGCCTTCCTGCATGTGTTTAAGTGCCGAATCGGCAAAATAGAAATAAGCGAAGATGTTGGTGCGGAAAGTTTCTTCCATGTGCTTGTCGCTTATCTCCTTTAGCTCTTCCTCGGGTATCTGCATACCAGCATTGTTTACTAAAATATTAAGCTTACCAAATTGCGTGATCATTTTTTGCACGGCTTTTTCGCAGAACGAACTCTTTTTAACATCACCCTTAATCAAAAGACATTTACGACCGACCCGCTCTACTTCTTTTTGGGTTTCTAAAGCATCAATGTCTTCGTCGAGGTATACAATACCTACATCCGCACCTTCGCGGGCGTAATGTACTGCAACAGCCCTGCCGATGCCACTGTCACCACCGGTAATGAGGGCCACTTTGCCCATTAGTTTGCCGGCAGCTTTATAGTTTGATTTTATATACTCGGGACGCGGGTCCATTTCGGCCTCAATGCCCGGCTGTTTGTTTTGCTTTTTTGGGATCTTGGTTGCCATAGTGGTAGTAATTGTTTCTAATTACTACCGCCATGTTTAACAGAATGTTTTGAAGATGTGCAGATATGGGGATGTGCAAATGCGAGGATGAGTGAAATCTATGAGGGATATGAAACGTTCGTCAAACAAAATTTAATTTGCACATCCGCACATTTACATATCTGCACATCAAAACTACATTCTTTCC
>CAMLFI010000297.1 GCA_946479225.1 uncultured Mucilaginibacter sp.
TCATCAAAAATAATTACTGACCTTTTGCAGCGTTGATCGCGTCTTTAACGTGATCGTTGTGCACAATTACTTCTTTAAATGAGTAAGCACCTGTTTTAGGCGACTTAACCATTGTAACTACTTTTGAGTATTCTTTTCCAGCACCTGTCTTCAGGGTTGCAACTACTTTCTTTGCCATGTCTTTATAATTATTGAATTAGCGAATGAGTGATTGACTGAATGATTTGCACATTCAACCTAATCAACTAATTACTTAATTTCTTTATGTACAGTTACTTTACGTAAAACCGGGTTGAATTTTTTAAGCTCCAATCTCTCGGTAGTGTTCTTTTTATTCTTGGTGGTAATGTAACGAGACATACCCGGCATACCACTTGTTTTATGCTCTGTGCACTCTAAAATTACCTGAACTCTGTTACCTTTCTTAGCCATCGTATTTATTGTTATACGTATTACGCAGTACGTTTTACGTTATGTTCAATTGAAGTTTCAGTTAGCTATTTCACGTACAACGTAAAACATCCAACCTACAACTACTATATGTATCCTTTTTTTACAAATTTATTGATGCAGGCAGTGATACCATTTTTGCTGATGGTTTTTACTGCTGACGTAGATACCTTTAAGGTAATCCATTTATCTTCCTCAGGAATATAAAACTTTTTAAGTTTTAAGTTTGGATGAAATCTGCGTTTGGTTTTAACGTTTGAGTTAGAAACGTTGTTACCAACTATAGAGCCTTTTCCTGTTAGATCACAAATTCTTGACATGACAATTAATTTTAATACCCTTTTATTAAAAGAGTTTGCAAATATCAGGATTTTACATCAAATAGGCAACAGTGGATTGAAAATTATTTTAAATTTTTAAAACGCTGTAAAAAAGGGCTTAAACATAGGTATAAACGGCGTTTCTGATAGGGATTACTTAAGCTAATGCAGTTTGCATTATTTGTTTTTTTACCAATAGCGAACAACTCTTTCGTATTCGTAAAAAATAACACATACTTAAATATTCCTTTTAAACATCTTTAAGGAAATCACTAATTTGCGCTACCAATTTATAATTATGAAGATCACATCATTTGACCAGTACAAACAAGTATATAAACACAGCGTTGAACAACCCGAAGAATTTTGGGCAGGCATTGCTGAAAACTTTCTGTGGAAAAAGAAGTGGGATAAAGTTTTAGAATGGAACTTTAAGGAGCCGAATGTAAAATGGTTTCAAGGCGCTAAGTTGAATATTACAGAAAACTGCCTCGATCGTCACCTGGATACGATGGGCGATAAACCTGCGATTATCTGGGAACCTAACGACCCCAAGGATGAGCATCGCATACTTACCTATAGGCAACTACACGAAAAAGTTTGCCAGTTTGCAAACGTGCTAAAAAACAATGGCGCAAAAAAAGGCGACCGAATTTGTATTTATATGCCTATGGTGCCAGAACTGGCTATTGCCGTTTTGGCCTGTGCACGTATTGGCGCTATACATTCGGTAGTATTTGGTGGCTTTTCCGCTCAATCTATTGCCGACCGGATACAGGATGCCACCTGTAATATAGTTATAACGGCAGATGGCAGCTTCCGCGGCAACAAGGAGGTGCCGCTTAAATCTATTATTGATGATGCCTTGGTTCAGTGCCCATCGGTACAAAAAACAATTGTACTTACCCGTACCCGTACGCCGATATCAATGATAAAGGGCCGCGACGTTTGGTGGGAAGATGAGATAAAAAAAGTAGAAACACAAGGCAATCCAAGTTGCCCTGCCGAAGAAATGGACGCTGAAGACATGCTGTTCATTTTATATACTTCCGGCTCCACCGGTAAGCCTAAAGGCGTTGTACACACCTGCGGTGGCTATATGGTTTATACCGGATACACCTTTAAAACTGCATTTCAGTATGAGCCCGGCGAAATATATTTCTGTACTGCTGATATTGGCTGGATAACCGGTCACTCTTACATAGCTTACGGACCATTAACACAAGGGGCAACTTCGGTAATGTTTGAGGGGATACCAACCTTTCCGAGTCCGGGGCGTTTATGGGAAATTGTTGAGAAATTTAAGGTAAACATATTATATACTGCGCCAACTGCCATCCGGTCGTTAATGAGCTTCGGCGATGACGTGGTAAAAAATAAGGACCTAAGCTCATTAACAAAACTCGGCTCTGTGGGCGAGCCAATTAACGAAGAAGCCTGGCACTGGTTTGATGAGAAGATAGGTCATGGTAATTGCCCTATTATTGATACCTGGTGGCAGACAGAAACAGGTGGGTTTATGATATCGCCCATTGCAAACGTTACACCACTTAAGCCAAGCTACGCTACATTGCCTCTGCCAGGCGTTCAACCTATTTTGGTTGACGAATATGGTAAAGAGATTGAAGGCAACGGGGTAAATGGTAATTTATGCATCAAATTCCCATGGCCGGGTATGCTGCGCACCACTTATGGCGACCATGAGCGCTGTCGCACCACCTACTTCTCGGCTTATGAGAACCTGTACTTTACCGGCGATGGCTGTATGCGCGATGAGAATGGCTATTACCGCATTACCGGCCGTGTTGATGATGTTTTAAACGTATCGGGCCACCGAATAGGCACTGCCGAGGTGGAGAACGCCATTAACATGCACAGCAGTGTTGTAGAATCGGCTGTGGTAGGTTATCCGCATGATATTAAGGGCCAGGGCGTGTATGCCTTTGTGGTATGCCCTAATAAACACGGGGATGATGAACTTACACGCAAGGATATCATAATGACCGTAGCGCGCATTATAGGCGCCATTGCCAAGCCCGATAAAATTCAGTTTGTAACGGGATTGCCTAAAACGCGTTCCGGAAAAATTATGCGTCGCATTTTGCGTAAGGTGGCCGAAGGTGATACAAGTAACTTAGGCGATACCTCTACGCTATTGGATCCGGGTGTTGTGGATGAGATTAAGGCGGGAGCGTTGTAGCTTCTTAGAATCAAGAGCCAAAGATGCAAGAATCAAGATGGAAGTTGATCTGACGAACTTTGAATTATTTAAAAGCTTTTCAGAGTTTGAAAAGGACGGCATTTATGTTGATTTGCACAATGACTTTGACTGTAAGGCCATAGAATATTCTCAAGGAAAAAAGCAGTTAACACTTTCTTTCAAGCCAAACGAGTATTGTGCTCTTACTATCAAAAATGTCCAAATTACATTTGATGACTGCAGCATACAAACCTATTCCTCTAAACATGATAAATCAGACACGGACTCAAGCACAATTGATATTATGTACAGAGGCCGTATCGAATTGAGCAATCATGAGTTAGCGGAGATATTAAATGGGCGATACTACTATTTTATCAACTTTCTACCCGATAGGCATTTTGAACTTTTGGCTAAACATGTTACAGCAATTTTCGAATAATAATTTAAACTAAACAAATCCCTGTTGGTTCTCTTTAATACTAAAGAAGAGGCAATCATGGACAAGTTAGAAATCAAAGGCGGCTGGAACGAGCTGAAAGGAAAAATAAAACAGGCCTACGGCGATTTGACAGATGATGATCTGGCACGCGAAGAAGGCAAAGACGACCAGTTTATAGGCAAACTCCAGCAAAAAACCGGCAAGGGCCGCGATGAGTTGGTAAAATGGATAAACGATTTATAAAAAAAGCTCCGGTTTTTGGGAGCTTTTTTGCTTGTACGTGACTATCCAATAACTGTAACCCTATTTATTTTTTGCTGACACCATATAATCTAACGTCAAATTACAAAGGGTTTTTACGCCTAATGTAAATCCGCTTTCATCAATATAAAAATCGGGCGTATGGTGCGATGGGGCTTTTAACGGGTCGCCGCCTTTGGACATACCACCTAAAAAGAAAAACAGGCCGGGTACTTTTTGTTGGTAAAAGCTAAAATCTTCAGCACCCGTAACCGCCGGTCTCAGCATTACATTTCCTTTGCCTGCACTGGCTTCAAGCGTGGGCAGCATTTTTGCCGTAAGCGCCGGATCATTATAAGTTACAGGGTATTCATTACTGTAAGGAACCTTAACGTCAGCTGTTGCGCCATAGGCTTCAGCGGTTTTTGTGGCTATCCGCCTCACATTATCCTTTAAAGTTTTCTCGTCGGCAGCAGTAAAATAACGCAGTGTACCATCCATCACCACGCTTTCCGGAATAATATTAAAACGTGTGCCCCCCTTTATAACACCTATGGTGACAACCGCGGGATTCTCTGTTACATTAATATTGCGACTGACGATGCTTTGCAGATTATTTATTATCTGCGCCGACACCAACACCGGATCTACACTGTACC
>CAMLFI010000298.1 GCA_946479225.1 uncultured Mucilaginibacter sp.
GCTGCCGACATGGTAAAGGGCGTGCTCAACGCCAAAGCACAAGGGCAGGCAATTATCAGTACCGCGGTTAGCGATGAAATTGCCCGGTGCATATCTGTTGGCATCCAATATAAAAACGAACCGATAGCTATAATCAACAATACGACGGAAAAGTATTTGCTAACCTTTTGGTTAAAGGTTTCTATCCGGTCGTCCTGGTTGCGATTGAAGGCTTCGTTGTTCCATAAACGGGTAAGATAACTTTGCGATACCGGCTTTACTACTTCCAGCTCAATGGCGCCTCCCATTTGGCGACCGCCGGCATAGATAACTTCGCCAAGCGTTTTATTTACCGGTACCGATTCGCCGGTTACAAAGCTGAAATCAACCCGGGCATCGCCTTTTAAGAGAATGGCGTCAGCAGGTATAATTTCCTGGTGGCGCACGCGGATACGTTGACCAACCTTAAGATCAGCCAGGGGAACATGCTTTTCTCCATCCTCATCCAGCACCTGCACCGCTACGGGGAAAAACGAGCGGTAGTCGCGCTCAAATGACAGGTGGTAGTAGGTTTTACGCTGTACAAATTTGCCTATCAGCAAAAAGAAGATTAGGCCGCAAAGCGTATCAACAAAACCTGCGCCTGTATTGGTTGCTATTTCTATCCACGAGCGAATGAACAAAACAGCAATGCCCAAAGCCAGTGGGAAATCAATATTAAGCACCTTATTGCGCAGGTTAGTATAGGCCGAAGCTATGTACCCCCAGCCACTGTAAAAGGTAACGGGCAGGGTAAACACCAAATTCAGCCAGCCGAAAAAGTATTTGAAGGACGCATCATGCGCGGAAAAGCCAAGATATTCAGGGAAGCTCAGCAGCATCACATTACCAAAGCAAAAACCTGCTACCGCTATTTTTCTAACCAGGTCGTCCTTTTTGTTGAAAACCTGATTTTTTACTATGTCCTGCAAACTTATGAGGGGTTCGTAACCGATAAGGTCAAGCAGCTCAACAACGCCTTTAAGGTTTATTTCCTTGTTATTAAAGCGGATGTTTACCTGTTTACGCAAAAAATCAACCCTGCTATAATATATCGCCGGGTTAAGTCTATTCATTTGCTCTAACAGCCAAATGCATGAGCTGCAATGGATATGCGGAATGTAAAAGGTTACAATGGTGAGGTCATCATCAGCATATTCAACTAGATCTTTAACAATGGATGGTTCAAGCAGGTAATCCAGCCGGCTATCTTCTTTAGCCCGGTTAGCGCCCGGATGGTCATTATAACAATAGTAATTGCCCAGTCCACTTTTTGAGAGTATGCTATAGACCTCCTTGCAGCCATGGCAACAAAAATCTTTATCGCCAATGCTAAATTGCTCGTCGGGGCAATCATTACCGCAATGATAGCAAGTAGTAGTGTCAAGAATGATGACGCTCATATTTTGTTTTTTAACTATGCCAAAGTTGCGTAAGCGCACATAGTTATACCATGACGGCAGCCTGCCTAAAAAATGACGGTGATCACATTTTACAGCATCAAAAGGCGATGAGCGCGGAAGACCTTACATGTTTAGGATAAACCACAAGGGGGATATTGACATGCCGAGCCAGCTTTTTTGTTTGACTACCGTTAAAAAAAGCATCAATAATATTGTGTTTGCCGTGGCTCATAACAATCATATCAGACAAGCTGTGTTCGCAGATCCAATCAAGGCCGTGTTCTACATCCATACTTTTTACATGCCGGTAATATATTTTATCGTAATTGGCTTTACAGGTTATGTCGCTTAAAAAATTATCGGTCATCTTTTGATGTTCCGGGATATCGTATTTTTCATCGGTGATATGAGCTATCAAAATCTCGGCATTGAAGTTTCTGGCAAATGCAGCCAGAGAATAAATTATTTCCAGATCGTGCTCATTCAGATCGGTGGCAAAAGCTATTTTTCTTATCCTCTTATAATTGGTTTCTTGTGGGATCAACAACAAAGGAAAATCGGCACTTTCAATCATATCCTTGCTATTACTCCCTAAAAACAATCTGCTTAGCACACCCGCACCCGACATTCCCATCACCACAAGCGGAACATCTTCGCTGTTTACAATTTGCTTAACCACTTCGGGCACACTTCCGGCTTTGCCGGTAAAATCTATACGGGGATATGCAACGTTTCCGGGATCAAGTTTCTCTTGGTTGGCCAACTTATCAGCGGTGAGATACAATTGTCTGTTCACACCATCCTTTATTGAATCGTAATCCTCCAAGGGCCAAACTATTGTATCTGCTAACGCAGCTTCTGCCGGTACCAAAAACGCGTTACAAAGCTTAACATCTGTTTTTAATACTTTGGCTAATTGAACTGCGTAATGCGCGGCATTGTCGGCGCTGGTTGAAAAATCAGTAGGAACAAGAATGGTTTTCATCACAAATTGATTATGCGTTTAACATGAATTATCTTAAAGTAAGGGCGTCACTTACGTTATATAGCGCCATTTCAAGGCCGCGGTCAAGTTTATAGATATCATCGTAATTAACCAGCTCCCCCTCAATCATCTGGCAGGTGATATAGGTTATTTTGATAGGTATCGGCTTTGCAAGAACAAAGTTTCGTCTCTTTTCATTAGCCATAAATTTTTTTAACACACTGATCTGTTTCTCCTGAAGATCATTTTTTAACAGCATTGCTGCAAGTTCAGCGGGGTTTTCCACGCGGATACAACCGTGGCTCAGATCACGCCGTGTTCGGTTAAAAAGGGATTTGTCTGGCGTATCATGCAGGTAAACCGAATAGATATTTTTAAAACGGAACACCAGCAACCCAAGCGCGTTATCACATCCCGAGGCTTGATTAATAAAGTATCCTTTTGGCGCTCTTTGTATCTGCAGCAACATTTCGCGGCCAGGGTTTTCAATAGCGCCCTTAGTATCGTATATCGTCAAATCATTTTGATCCAGATAGGCGGGGTTCTTAATGGCCTTAGGCAGTATTTCTTTGGTAAATATGCTGTGGGGCGCTTTCCATTCGGGCGCGGTGGTAAAATAGGTTATACTGCTTTGCAAAACAGGCGTTGGGTTTGTCGGGCTGCCCACAATAACCTTAAACTCTCTTGTAGTATCGGGCAAGTGGTAGGTGAGTTTAAACGACGGGATATTTACTTGCACATATACAACATTATCATCAAGCTCAGCCCAGCGCAAACGTTCCATGTTGATAGCTACCTTACGTACAGTTTCCTCGGGAACGCTGTAGCAATCGCCGTCATATTGCCCCTTAAGCTGGCGCATTTTGTATTGCAGATCTGCATACATTTTTGATTTAGGCTGCACATTCAATATTCCGGCCTTGAAATCAGATTGGGATAATATGGCTCTCAACTCTTTTTCCGCGTTAAGAGGTAAACCCAAACCGTTATCTAAGGCAATCTGGCCATAATTGGGGTTAAGTTTCCCATAATGCAGGTAGTTGATCATGGTGATCATGGCATCGGTTAGCATAATGTCAAACCGCGCTTTCTGCTCGTCGCTTAATTTATCGGGGGTTTCAAATATGGCGTGCAGCTTATCATACATCAACTCTTTGGGATGATAATCAGCCGGTAAAAGACCATATTGTAAAACGCAATCTATCAATAGCATGGCCTGCCATTTGGCTTCCTGATTGCCTGATTTGCTAACCAGGGCAGGCATAAATTTGTCTGCACGGTAAAACCGTGCCACCGAGCGGGGGAAATTTAACGATTGAAGGGTTGAAACAGCAGTAAGCTGCGTTTCTATCTCGCGCGAAACTGTGGTATCGGTTTTTGTTTGCGCATCACAGGTTAATACTGCCCATATCAACGACAAAAAAACAATTGAGCCAAACTTTTTCATAGCCATTTTTAATAGGCTAAAGTTCGGCACTATGATCAGGCTGCAGAATGACGGCCGTCAGCAGAAATACTGACGAAGGACACAAAAATGTTCCCGCATGCTTAAGCATGCGGGATTAAAAATTCGCTTTTACTTTTTATTTTTAGGTCTGAAGTCAAACATCCTGGAGATGGTAAAACCTAAGCGATATTGCCCCTGCGAAAAGCGTGATTGTGTATTGCTTAAATAACTGATCTCTGATATAGCGTTGGAGTTACTGATGTTTACCGTGAAAACGTGTCCGCCTGTTTCAATCTCCAAACCTACACCTATAGGATCCTGAAAATTAACGTTGTTTGTTCTAAACGTTGAGAAGGGATGAGCATAATCCACTAAAATGCTCATATGATTGCTAAGCCCTATACGCGCTGCTGCCTGCAATGCAAAAAACTGCTGCTCGGCAGGCAATGGATAGGG
>CAMLFI010000299.1 GCA_946479225.1 uncultured Mucilaginibacter sp.
CCATGGATTTTGACGATTTGCTTTTTAAAACTAACGAACTGTTAAAACTTTACCCTGATGTACTGAACAAGTATCAGCACAAGTTTAAATTTTTAATGGTTGATGAGTATCAGGATACCAACTTCTCGCAATACCTGATAGTAAAGAAACTTGCTGCGGTTAACGAGAATATCTGTGTGGTGGGTGATGACGCGCAAAGTATCTATGCGTTTCGCGGGGCTAATATCCAGAACATACTCAACTTTGAAAAGGATTATCCCGATCTGAAAATATTTAAGCTGGAGCAGAATTACCGCTCTACTCAAAACATTGTTAATGTTGCCAACAGCATAATAGCCAACAACAAAGAGCAGCTTAAAAAGAACGTTTTTTCTGAAAAAGAAGCCGGCGACCGCATTAAGGTTATGCGCGCCTTTAGCGACAACGAAGAAGGCAAGATAGTTGCAGAAGGCATAATGCAGGAACGCAGCACCAAGGGCCTTAAATGGCATGATTTTGCCATCCTCTACCGCACCAACGCGCAATCGCGCTCTATGGAGGAAGCTTTGCGTAAGCTGGGTATTCCTTACAAAATATATGGCGGCCTCTCCTTCTATCAACGTAAAGAAATAAAGGATCTGATAGCCTACTTCAGGCTTACTTTTAACCCTAACGATGAAGAAGCGCTTAAGCGGGTTATTAACTACCCTAAGCGCGGCATTGGCGATACTACCATTGACAGGATAATTGTAGCAGCCGACAAATACCAGCTTAGCCCTTTTGAGATTATACTGGAGGCGCCGCGCTATCTTGAAAAAGCACCGGCACAACTAATGGCTTTTGCTACCATGATACAGAGCTTCCAGGTGCTTACCAAAACGCAGACGGCTTATGAAGCGGCTTTGTATATTGCGCAGCATTCAGGCTTGCTTAAGGACCTCTATGAGGATAAATCTGTTGAGGGCCTTAACCGTTACGAGAATATTCAAGAGTTACTGAATGGTATTAAAGAGTTTAGCGAGCGTGAGGACCTTGAAGAAAAAGGCTTGGACGTTTTTATGCAGGATATCGCCTTGCTTACCAATGATGATAACGATAAAAACAAGGATGCCGATACAGTATCACTCATGACAATACACTCCTCAAAAGGTCTGGAGTTTCCGCAGGTGTACGTTGTTGGTTTGGAGGAGAATCTTTTCCCTTCGCAAATGGCGCTCAACTCGCGTAGCGACCTGGAAGAAGAACGCAGACTTTTTTATGTAGCCATTACCCGGGCAGAAAGCAAACTATCATTAAGTTATGCAACATCGCGCTTTAAATTTGGCACATTGATAAGCTGCGAGCCGAGCCGCTTTTTGGACGAAATAGATGCACAGTACCTGGAGTTAGATTTTACCGCCAAACCGGCTACAGGCAGCAACACATCTTACGATGATGAGCGTACAGCCTGGGGCCGCAGCGATAGCTTTTCAAAACCTAAGCCTAAAACGACTACAAGTGCGCCAGTAAAAACCACGTCTATATTAGCAAAGGCACATGTACCCTCGGCTAATTTCAAACCGTCTGACACATCGAACCTGCAAGTAGGTATGGAAGTAGAGCACGAGCGGTTTGGCTTTGGTAAGGTGATCAGTATGGAAGGCAACAAACCCGATATCAAAGCTACTATTTTCTTTAAAGAGATTGGGCAAAAACAATTGTTACTGAAATTTGCCAAGCTATCAATAGTAACCAATAATTAAGCTTACCCTGTTTTTGGGGAAGCAATTCCCCAAAAACACATCCCATAAACCTACTTTTTTGCTTCTTAAGTTAAATATGCCTTATAATTAACATGGCATGCCTTTTGGTTTCGTAATAGTACCCCAATTTTCACTATTAAACTATTATGATCATGAACGAAAATTTGAAGAAGAAAAACAACAAGAGTGTAGGCAAAAACATTCGCGCTTTCCGCCATCAAAATGGCTGGAGCCAGGAAGATGTGGCTAATAAACTGGGTATATCCATACCTGCATTCTCTAAAATTGAAACGGGTGTTACTGATATTAATCTTTCGCGCCTTGAGCAGATAGCCAATATCTATGAGGTGGATGTGGTGCAAATATTATCATTGGAGGCAGAGCAGTCTATTGAGCAGCAGCCTTCAAATTTAAGTATCATTCAAAAAAAACTGGTCGACCGCGAATCAGAAATAGTAAACCTGCAACGCAAGGTTATTTTATTGTATGAAGAGTTGCGCAATAGTAAAGTAACTTCATAACAAAGCACAGTTAGCGCTGCCAACTGAATTAACGAAATTGATTTACGAATTAATGTACAGTCTTGCAACCACATTGGTTTGGCCTGGTTTTGGCTCGTTACTAGTTGATATGGAATTGTAAGGTAAATCTGAAATACGGCAAGGTCATGGCTAACTATTTAATATCAACACAGACAAGCGACGCGACAAGTACAGACATTATACATGATGCCGACTCAAAATTAAAGGTTAAGGCAATAAATTTACTGCATTCGGTATTTACACCACGTAAAGGCGAAGTAAGGTTTTTTGTAACGGCCGGTGAGGAAAAAATAGCATTTGAAACCCGCGGTTACAGACGCCACAGGCGAGACCTTATTTTACACATGATATCGTGGTATTGCGCTTACGCCGGTTGGATTGAGACAGCAACTATACACCCCCACATGCCCTAATTTATTGTTAATAGCTAGGATTCCTCCGCTTCCGGGTCGTGCAGCATATCACTCATCTCAATTATCTTATCATCAATTTCTGATACGCATTTACCCATAAGGCTTATACATTCAGCCTGATCAACTAAAGACTCACTTTCCAGGTTCATAAGCCCTTTAAGCGTAGCGATAGGGCCGCGTATTTGGTGCGATAGGTAAGATGAGTACTCTGATAGTTTTCTGTTTTTTGCCTGCAGATCTTGGGTTCTTTCGTCAATTATTTCTTCCAAATGATGGTTAATTCGGTCAAGGTTGTCCTTTTGCCTGGATACCTCTTCATTCAATTCCTGTAGTTTTAAATTGGTAACGGCTTTGCGCCTAACGTTTGTTATTAAAAGACCAACTACAATCAATAAAAGGGCAGCCACTAATGTTACCGCCCAAAATTTTATGCGAGATTTTTCTTCATTAAGCTGAGTTTGGCCTTCCTTCATCACTCTGATCCTATCATTTTCTTCTAAGCTTAGTCGCGTCGAAACCATCGCCTTATAATTCGTGCTGTCTATTTGATATACCTCGATAAGTTGATTAAGCGCCTTTTCGTAATTTTTACGTTTACGTTCAAGCTCATATCTGGAGTGCTTGTACTCATACATTACCTTATTGTTCTTAGCGCTATCAATAAGCATTGAGTAGGTTTCCCCTTCCTCGATATACTTTTCCGCGTCAGCAAACTTACCTTGGGATATATAAATATCAGTAAGCGTCATATTAATAGCCGCTACCGCTGCATGCATATCCATGCGCTTAGCCTGCTTATTCGCTTGCAATAACAACTCCTCGGCTTGCTTAGTATCATGCAGCTTGTAATAAATATCACCAAGATTTTCCTGGCACTGAACAAGATTTACAGAGTCTTTAAGTTGTTTAAAAAGTTCGTAACTTTTTTTGTAGGATTCTAACGCCTGGTTGGGGTAGTTTTGCCTATTGTAGATATTACCCTTGTTTAATTGTAAGGATGCTAACAATTTTTTATCAGCATATTTAATAGCAATAACTTCGGCATCATCAAAGTGTCCTAACGCCTTACTGTAGTCAACGGTTTGATAAAGGTTGCCTAAATTGTTAAACACCTTAGCCATACCGCGCTCATCCTTAATCTTTCTAAAAGCTTCTAACGCACTATAATAAGAATTGTATGCACTATCGGGCATATTAAGGTAATATTGTCCTATACCTTTAATACGATATGATTCGGCAATTCCAGGGCCATATTGTAGCTGTACCGACATTCTTAGTGCTTTCTCAGCATCGCTAACAGTGGCGCTTGGCTTTGTAAAACGCTTGGCGTATGCGCTTATATTAAGTGCTTTAATTTCGCTGGTATCATTTGGCGTAACTTCCTTAATATTAAACCCGTATACAGTTGTAGTAAGTATTATAAAAACAAGGAAAGCGTAAGTTTTCTTCATCAAAGCACCTTTACGGTTAATTATGGTGAAAGTTATAAATATTACCTAAATATATCACTGTTTCAATAAAAAATATGATTAGGAGTGCTAAAAAATATATTTGATTTTTCTTTGCAATTAACAAAACCTGTATATATTTGTGACTGATAACTATTTGAAAACCAGATATCTATGAC
>CAMLFI010000300.1 GCA_946479225.1 uncultured Mucilaginibacter sp.
TATCGTACTAAAATATAGCTGCTGATAGGGCAGAAGAGCTATTTTATCGGCTATCTTTCTTTGCGTTGTCTCGGTAACATCTTCGGGGCATTTGCTTATTACAATAACATCTGCACGCCAGCGCCCGCCAACCGGTTCGCGTAAATTTCCGGCAGGCAGTAAAAATTGGGATCGTGTAATACTGTTATAATCAAATAATAATATACTTAAGCCGGATTTAACAGCCCTGTGCTGATATGCGTCATCCAGAATTATCAGGTCGTGATCGACTTTAAGCTGTTCAATTCCCACTAGTCTTTTCTCGCAAACAGCCACCGTAATTTCTGGAAATTTGTGTTTGAATTGCGACGGTTCATCGCCGATCTGACTCGCGTCAGTGTCGTCACCAGCAATAAGAAACCCCTCTGTAACACGTCCATAGCCACGGCTAAGTGTAGCCAATTTATGATCAGGCTTTAAGAGGCGTGTCAGGTATTCTGTCATAGGACTTTTACCAGCTCCGCCCACCTCCAGGTTACCTACCGAAATAACCGGTATGTTAAACTCGCGACTTTCAAATAAACCGGTATCATAAAGCCAGTTACGCATTATGATAACAAGGCCATAAACCAGCGAGAATGGAAATAAGAGCAAACGCAGGTATTTCATAGAGCGAAGATAGCGATTGATGAGTAGAGATTGGTTGATTTGTGATTAGTTGATTGGCGGTAATAGTTTAAAATCGTTACACATAGGCATTAATAAACCTAATCATTGATCTCCGGTAAAGTAATCTACTATTACTCCGTTTTCATTCTTTTCTGTGCAGCAGATTTAAACTCGTAGTCGCCTCCCAAAAGGTATCCCCATGGTTTGGTGCTTTCTATCCTGTCAAATATTATCTTAAATATGGCGATAACAGGAATAGACAAAAACATACCTGATAGACCCCATAGCATTTCCCCCAAAATTATGCCTAAAAAGGTTATTAAAGCGTTTAATCTCACTTTAGATCCAACAACGGTGGGTAGTAGTAAATTAGCGTCAACGGCGTGGATTACAATTATGCTTACGCCCACCGCAATCGTGTTACTTACGGGCCCGGTGGCAAAAGTTACCAGCACACTTAAAACAAGCGCTGTAAAAATACCCAGGTACGGAATTATGTTGAAAAGGCCAACTATTATACCCAGCAGGACTGCATATTTTATACCTATCATCCAAAATGCCGTGCATGCAATTGCGGCAACTATTATCATTTCAAACAACAACCCCAAAATGTATTGGCGCAGAATGCTTTGAATATTTTGAGTAATGTCATTTACAATGTGTCCATGTTCAGCGTTAAATACTTTTAATACAAATTGGTATAGTAAACGACGGTAGAAAAGTATAAAAAACGTGAATATCATTATAAAAACATAGAACAACACCAACGATGACACTGCGCCAAATGTGGTGGTTATAACCTGGCTTCCGGAAGAAAGGATCTTTTTTGCAGTATCATCTACTATTGTTTTCTGACTTTCCAGATTAATACTGAAACTGCTCTCTATCCACAGCGATAAATCATTGACTGATTGAGTAAGCTGGTTTTTAAGCACGGGCCAATCAGACATTAAACGCGATATTTGCGCCCCAACCAGGTAAAGTATAGCTGTAACCAACCCTACAAGCATTATAACTGACAAAAACGACGATGCAGAACGTGGCAGACGCAGCTTACGTTCAAAAAAATTAGCCACCGGTAACACTAATATAGCAAACAAAAAGCCGAACAACAGGGGATCAAGCAATTCCTTCCCCTGTACGATCAAATAACCCAACACCACAAAACCTATCAGGATGAGCGCTACACGTTCATAAAAAGGGGCAATTATTTTTTTTGATATCATATTAGGGATATTGAAGCTGCGCACTATTGTTGTTTTATGTTTTGAATATAGCGATATATTAATAAACGAAAGCCGGCGTAGTATAATGTGGCAAACATTTTGCTGAATAAAAATTATTTATCTAATGAAAATGTTATGGCAAAGTATTCTGAAAAAGCAGGTGAAAAAGTAGAAAAAACCATGCATGAAATGAAGGAAGGCAAACTTAAAAGCGGCAGTGGCAAAAAAGTTACCAGTAAAAAACAGGCTGTAGCTATTGGCCTTTCAGAGGCGCGGAAAGAAGGTGCTAAAGTTCCTAAAAAAAAAGATTGATCTATTAGCGAGGGCGGCCTTATCAGCGGCCCTTTTTACTTTTTCGAAAGTTCGGTAGCTACCCAGTTCTCTAATTTGCCCTCGCTGTCTAATTTGGCAAGCATCTCCACATTCTTATCTTTTGAGCGACCCTTTTTTTCGAAATTATACTTTGCAATTATGGCTTTAAACCCCGCTAATTTGGCCTTGTTAACATCATAGCTGGTTTTATCGGTTCGACTTTGTAATGTGTACTTAGTATATCCACCCATATAGGTAACAAGCGCCTCTTTGTTTTTTTCCATTATCTTCATAAGGATATCATCGCCGAGTTCTATAGTCACCGTTGGGCTACCCGAAATCCACGCCAGAAGAAATGAATCTGCTATTTGCCTTTCAATACTTTTTGGATCCCACGGGGTTTGCTCCAACCAGTTGATGACGTTTACAACGTCTTTTTCATATTTAGTATAATCTTCGGGAGTGGTAAGTGAATAACTTTTGGGAACAGGCGATGTTTGTGCCTGGCCGTTAAAGCTGATAGCCAAAAGGAATATGGTGGATAAATACAGGATAGCTTTCATCAAGGCTTAAGTACTATTTTTTAGCAAATTAGACATTTTTTAAATAAAACAACTACTTCATTATAAGGATTTACCGAAAGTATCGATTATATCCATTAGTACAACGGCTTCATCCAAACTGCATGGGTTATCTCCATCACCTTTAAAATAATTTACAACCTTCTCTATCATCGGATAGGCAATATGGGGTGGTTGAACAAAGGTTTTTGTGGACTCTCCATCGTCATTTTTCAAAGTTACCGTGTACGGATCATTAAAAAACGGAAAGCTGATACTGCCTTTGCTACCCACTATCATGCATTCGTCTGTCACTTCAGACGGTGCTACGTTAAAACACCACGAGCCATTTACCACAACGCCGTTCTCAAATATTATGCTGCCACAAGTATGATCCGTAGCGCCGTAAACCCCTGCCTGGTTAACAGAAAATCCGCTATAATTTTTCGGCGCTCCAAAATAGAACAGCATAAGATCCAACTGATGCGGCGAAAGATCATTGAAATAGCCTCCACCGGATAGGTGAGGATTAACGCGCCAGTTATCCGGTGCCAGATCTTCGTTACCCGGCTTTGCGCTTTTCCAGGTTCTTATTTGTACGCTGCGTACATCGCCAATTGCACCGGTATCTAGCAACTCTTTAATATATAAATACATTGGCAGTGCCCTGCGGTAATGCGCTACCGAAAGCTTTCCTGTGCTGGTCTTTAAAGCTTCTGCCATTTGGCGGGCTTCATTTGCGTTCATTGCAACCGGTTTATCTACGTACACATTTAAACCGCGTTTAAGGCCCGCAAGGGCATATTCTAAATGCGATGACGGCGGTGTAGCGACATATACCGCATTGATCTCCGGATCGTTAAGCAGGTTTCCGGCATCATTATACCACTTACCCACACCATGCCTGCGCGCATAATCTTCAGCTTTCCCGGCATCACGGCGCATCACCGCGATTAGACGACTGCCAGGCACCTTATAGAGAGGGGGCCCGCTTTTTATCTCGGTGACATCGCCGCAGCCAATTATACCCCAGTTTATTGTTCCCATGCTATTTATTGGTTATAATATCGTTCAAATTATCTCTGCAACTACAAATGTGCTACCGCCTACAAAAACAAGGTCGGCAGGCGCCGCATTTTTTTGCGCTGCAGCTAACGCTTCTTTTACCGACAGGTGGCTATCGCCCTGCAAATTAAAACCGCGTGCTTTGTCGCGCAGATCGCCGACATCCAGGCCACGCGGAATATCCGGTCGACAAAAATAATAGGTAGCGGTTTTAGGCAGTAGAGATAACACTTTGCTGCTGTCTTTATCGCTAACCATTCCTATTACAAAATGCAGTTGCTTATGGGGCGTTGCAGCAATATTCTTCAACACTTCCTGTATACCATCCGGGTTATGGCCGGTATCACAAATTGTTAAAGGAGATTGCGTCAGTACTTCCCATCGCCCATGCAGGCCGGTAAGCGTTTTTACTTGATTTAAGGCATCTTTTACGTGCTCGTCGGTTATGTTAAAGCCTTGT